>CALDQK010001244.1 GCA_937911525.1 uncultured bacterium | reverse complement strand
GGGCCTCGTCGCCTGCGGCGACATGAAATGCGCTCGGACAGGCCTGCACGAGCCTGGACGCCCCGGCACGACTCGCCCCGGCCTGTCCTCCCGATTTCGGCCCAGCGCGCGCCCTCCCGTCTGCGCGAGGAGTCTGGTAAGGTTCGCGCCCGCTCGAGGGGAAGAGGGGACGTGGCCCGCGTCGTAGCACTCCTGATCACGCTCGCCGGCTTTTGGGCCGCGCTGTCCTTCCAGCTGAAGACGCCTCTGCTGGTGGGCTTCGGCGTGGTGTGCGTGGTGGCCGTGACCGCGGTCTGCGCGAAGCACCGGATCCTGATCGAGGACTGGAGCCCCGCCCGACTCCTGGCCGCGATCCGCTACCTGCCCTGGCTGCTGTGGCAGATCGTGATCGCGAACCTGCGCGTGATCAAGATCGTCTGGAGCCCCTCGCTCCCGATCGACCCGCGCCTGGTCGAGGTCCCCTGCGACCTGAAGACCGCCACCGGTCGGATGATCTACGCCAACTCGATCACGCTCACGCCCGGCACGGTCACGATCGACGTCGGACCGCACTACCTGGTCCACGCGCTCACGCCCGAGGACGAGGCCGGGCTCCTCGACGGCTCCATGCTGGGCCGCGTGCGCGGCCTCGAGGGCGACGCGGGCGCCGCGAGCGCCGCTGAGCCAAAGGACGCCTCATGATCACGGTCTACGGCGGCGTCATGCTGGCGCTGATCGTCGCCATGTTCCTGCTCCTGGCCCGCGGCCTGGTCGGGCCGACGGTCTACGACCGGATCCTGGCCGCCAACGCCTTCGGGACCAAGACGGTGCTCTTCATCGCCTTGCTGGGCTTCTTCAACGATCGGGCCGGGCTCTTCCTCGACCTGGCCCTCGTCTACGCCCTGATCAACTACGTGACCACGGTCGCGATCCTGAAGCTCGTCAAGGAAGCGCAGCTGGGCTGATGACAGCGCTCGACGTCGCCTCGGTGATCCTGCTCGCGCTGGGGGCCTTCGTGGCCTTCACCAGCGCCCTCGGCGTGCTGCGCCTACCCGACTTCTACACCCGCATTCACCCGGCGGGGAAGAACGACTCCTTCGCGCAGGTGCTGGTCCTCTCGGCCCTCGCGCTCCAGGCGCACGACGTCCAGACCGTGATCAAGCTGGCGCTGATCGGGGGCTTCCTCTTCCTGACCACGCCCAGCTCGACCTACGCGATCGCGCGGGCGGCCTTCCTCGACGGCAAGGTGCCCTGGACCAAGCCGGTCCCCGCCACCCCCCAGCCTGGCAAGACCGCCAAGCCACAGGGCGAGACGCCCGCGGGAGGCAGCGCGTGATCCTCCTGATCGAAGCCGCGCTCCTGCTCCTGGCGCTGATCACGGCCGTGGCGGTCGTGCGGCTCAAGAACCTCTTCGCCGCCACGATCGTGCTCGCGATCTACAGCCTGGTCATGGCCATGAGCTGGACGATCATGCAGGCCCTCGACGTGGCCTTCACCGAGGCCGCCGTCGGCGCCGGGATCTCGACGATCCTGCTCCTGGGCGCGCTGGTGCACGTGGGCAGCAAGGAGGCGCCCGACGAGCGGCTCAACCTGGCGCCCCTGCTGGCGGTCGTCCTGACCGGGGCGCTCCTGATCTACGGCACCCTCGACATGGCGCCCCTCGGCGACCCGAACGCGCCCGTGCACCAGCGCGTGTCGGCCTACTACGCGGGCGAGGCCAGCCACCACCGCACCCACGCGCCCAACGTCGTGACCGCGGTGCTGGCCAGCTACCGCGGCTTCGACACCATGTTCGAGACGGCGGTGATCTTCACCGCCGGCGCGGGCATGATCCTCCTCCTGCGCCGACCCGAGGAAGAGGACGAGGCGGAGGGGGCGGCCTAGTGCTCAAGAGCAACGACGTCCTCCGCCAGGTCAGCAAGCTCCTCGTCCCCTTCATCGTGGTGTTCGGGGTCTACGTGATCACGCACGGCGAGCTGGGCCCCGGCGGCGGCTTCCAGGGCGGCGTGATCATCGCGGCGGGCTACATCCTCTACGCCCTGATCTACGGGCTGCCGGCCGCGCGCCAGCTGGTCCCGCGCTGGGCCTCGGACACGGCCGCGCCCCTGGGCGTGCTGATCTACGCCAGCGTGGGCGTCTACTCGCTCCTGCGCGGCAAGACCTTCCTCGACTACGACGTGCTCAACCCCAGCCACCCCGAGCTGGGCCAGCCCCTGGGCATGACCCTGGTGGAGCTGGGCGTCGGGCTGACCGTGGCCTCGGTCATGGTGACCGTGTTCAACGAGGTCGTCGAAGGCGCCGCCCCCAACGAGGAAGAGCGCAAGCCCGACGAGGGGCCGGCGTGAGCGGGCTCTATAACTACTGGATCTTCGTGATCCTGATGATGGTCGGCCTCTACGGCGCCATCGCCAAGCAGAACCTGGTCAAGAAGCTGCTCTGCCTGAGCCTGTTCCAGACCGGGATCTTCATCTTCTATATCTCGACCAGCGTGATCCAGGTCGACGGCCGCCGCTTCGCGACGCCCCCGGTCCACATGGGCCACGGGCACGGCGAGGCCGTCCTGGCCAACCCCCTGCCCCACGTCCTGATCCTGACCGCGATCGTGGTCTCGGTCAGCACCCTGGCGGTGGCGCTCGCGATCGTGATCAACATCAAGAAGGAGTTCGGCACGATCGAGGCCAACGAGCTGCACTCCCTCGAGCAGGACCTGTCGTGATCGCCGCCCTCCGCGACGACATCCCGGCCCTGATCGTGGTCCTGCCGCTGCTCGCGGCGCTGCTCACGGCGATCTTCGGGCGCGGCAAGCGGGCCTGGTGGATCGTGGCCCTGACCTGCTGGAGCCTGCTGGGCATGAGCCTGGTCCTGGCCCAGGACGTGCTCGCCAGCGCCAGCGGCTACGTGACCTACACCTTCGGCCCCTGGGCTGAACCGGTCGAGGTCGCGGGCGTGGGCAAGGTCGCCCCCGGTATCGAATACCGGGTCGACGCGCTGAACGCCTTCCTGCTGGTCATGATCTCGGCGATCGCCGCCGTGGTCGCCCCCTTCGCCCGCCTGAGCGTGCGCAAGGAGGTCCCAGCCAGCCTGCAGCACATCTTCTACGCCGTGTTCCTGCTCTGTATCACGGGGCTCCTGGGCATCACGATCACGGGCGACGCGTTCAACCTCTACGTGCTGCTCGAGATCAGCTCGCTCACGACCTACGCCCTGGTCGCCATGGGCAAGAACCAGGACAAGCGGGCCCTGACCGCCAGCTACCACTACCTGATCCTGGGCACGGTCGGCGCGAGCTTCATCCTGATCGCGATCGGCTACCTGTTCATGGTCACGGGCACCCTGAACATGGCCGAGATGGCGCGGATCCTGAGCGACCCCAACCTGGTCGAGCCGGGCAACCGCACCGTCAAGACGGCCTTCGCGATGCTCGTGGTCGGCCTGGGCCTCAAGATGGCGCTCTTCCCGCTCCACGCCTGGCTGCCCAACGCCTACACCTACGCGCCCACCGCGGTCACCGCGCTCCTCGCCAGCACCGCGACCAAGGTCGGCGTCTACGCCACGCTGCGCTTCTTCTTCACGATCTTCGGCCCCGGCTACATGGTGAAGAGCTTCGCCAACGAGGCGATGCTCTTCATGGGCTGCGCGGCGATCGTGCACGGCTCGCTGATGGCGATCCAGCAGGAGAACGTCAAGCGGCTCCTGGCCTGGTCCTCGGTCGCGCAGATCGGCTACATGGCCGTCGGGATCTGCCTCGCGACCGAGCGGAGCCTGACCGGCAGCCTGCTGCACTTCTTCAACCACGCCCTCGTCAAGGGCGCGCTCTTCATCGCGGTCGGCGCGGTGATCTATCGCGCCGGCTCCTGCAAGCTGAACGACCTCAACGGCTTGTTCCGCCGCATGCCGCTGACGGCCTTCGCGATCGCGGTCGGCGGCCTGGGCCTGATCGGCCTGCCGCTGACGGGCGGCTTCGTGAGCAAGTGGTTCCTCGTCAGCGCGGCGATCGAGCGGCAAATGTGGCCGGTGGCCTTCGTGATCCTGTTCGGCTCGGTGCTGGCGGTGGTCTACGTGATGCGGATCGTCGAGCCGATGGTCTTCGGCGACCCCGACTCGGGCCCGCAGGTCGGCAAGGCGCCGCCGACCCTGATCCTGCCGGCCTGGATCCTCTGCGCGGGCAGCTTCTACTGCGGCGTCTCGGGCTCGGGCCTGCGCCAGCTGGTCCAGAAGGCCGCGCACCAACTCCTGGGGGGGGCCTAGACCGTGCCTGAGCTCAGTCCCCTGATCCCGCTCCTGATCCCGATCGTGGGCGCGGTGGGCATCCAGCTCACCGGGCGCTGGGAGAACGTGCGCGAGGGCGTGACCATGGTCAGCGCCCTGGCGCTCCTGCTCAGCGTGGCGCTCGGGATCGCGCCCAGCGTGCTCGACCCGGCCGTCGCCAACCCCCGCTGGGAGGGCCCGACCCTGGTCGGCGGGCTGCAGTTCCTGTTCGTGGTCGAGCCCCTTGGCCTGCTCTACGCGCTGGTCGGCGCGGTGCTCTGGATCCCGAACTCGATCTACTCGATCGGCTACATGCGCGGGCACCACGAGCAGAACCAGACCCGCTTCTACACCTGCTTCGCGCTCGCCCTGGCCAGCGTGATGGGGATCGCCTTCTCGGGGAACCTGTTCACGCTCTTCGTCTTCTACGAGGCCTTGAGCGTGGTGACCTTCCCGCTCGTGACCCACCACGGCTCGCCCGAGGCGCGCAAGTCGGGGCGGATCTACGTGGGGATCCTGTTCGGCACCTCGATGCTCTTCTTCCTGTTCGCGATCGTGGGCACCTACCAGCTCGCGGGACGCATGGACTTCGCGCCTGGGGGGATCCTCGAGAGCGTGGCCCGCGGCGACCAGGGGCTGCTCTTCCTGCTCTTCATGCTCGGGATCGGCAAGGCCGCCCTGATGCCCTTCCACTTCTGGCTGCCCGCGGCCATGGTCGCGCCGACCCCGGTCAGCGCGCTCCTGCACGCGGTGGCGGTGGTCAAGGCCGGCGTGTTCTGCGTGCTCAAGGTCTCGGTCTACGTGTTCGGGACCGAGCTCGTCGCCTCACCGGCTACGGGGAACTGGCTGATCTACGCCGCCTCCTTCACGGTGGTCGTGGCCTCGCTGGTGGCCCTCTATCAAGACAACCTCAAGCGGCGCCTGGCCTACTCGACGGTCGGCCAGCTGGGCTACATCGTGCTCGGCGCGGCCCTCGGCACGAAGCTCGCGATCATCGGCGGCGGCATGCACATCGTGATGCACGCCTTCGGCAAGATCACGCTCTTCTTCTGCGCCGGCGCGATCTACGTGGCGACCGGCAAGACCAAGGTCAGCCAGCTGGTCGGCATGGGCAGACAAATGCCCGTGACCTTCCTGGCCTTCGGGGTCGCCTCGCTGAGCATCATCGGCCTGCCGCCCTTAGGGGGCGCGTGGAGCAAGTGGTACCTCGGCCTGGGCAGCTTGGCGTCGACCCATCCGAGCGTGGTGTTCGTGTTCCTGCTCAGCTCGATCCTGAACGTGGCCTACCTACTGCCGATCGCGATCAAGGCCTTCTATCTGCCGCCCGAGGACGGCAAGGAGCGCGGCTTCGCCGAGGCGCCCTGGCCCTGCGTGGCGGCGCTCTCGTTCACGGCGGCGGGGTCGGTGGCCTTGTTCTTCTTCCCTGAGCCCCTGTATCGGCTGATGCTGACGGTGGTGGCGACGTGAGCGCTGAGCCGGAGGACGAGAAGAAGGCCGAGTCGGAGTCGGAGACCGAGGGGTCGGCGGCGGAGACCGAAGGGTCGAAGACCGAGACCGACTCCGAGACCGAGACCGAGGATTCGCGAAGCGAATTGCCCGAAGGGCCGACGACGGAGACCGAGACCGAGACCGAGACCGGGGACTCGACGACCGAATCGGAGACCGAGACCGAGACCGAGGACTCGACGACCGAGTCGGAGACCGAGGCCAAGCCTGCTGCGCGGTCCGCGCCGGCTGAGGAGCTCGAGCCGCCTGCCGTGAAGTCGGGGCTCAACATCTCGGTCAAGCGCAAGGACGAGCCCGCGCCCGAGCCTGCTCCCGAGCCCGAGCCCGAGCCCGAGCCCGCCGCCGCGGAGCCGGCCGCCGAGGCCGCGGAGCCGGACGCGCACGATCACGACCACGCGCACACGCACCGGATCCCCGCGGGTGAGGAGCCGCACTGGCTGGATCACTGGGAGAACGTGCAGAAGCTGATCAAGGGCTTCGCGCTGCTCGCGGTCCTGCTGCTCGCGGTCGACCTCCTCGACTACGCGGTCCACTTCAAGCACACCGAGCACCTCCCTGCGCCGACGAAGATCCCCGGCTTCTTCGGGATCTATGGCCTGGTCGCCTGCGTGGCGCTGGTCGAGTCGGCCAAGATCCTGCGCAAGATCGTGATGCGCGACGAGAACTACTACGAGGGCGAGCATGAGTAGCCACGGCCACGCGCCGGGCGCCAGCAACCCCGCCCCGTGGGTCTGGGTCGGGCGCCTGATCACGCTCCTGGTCACGGTCGGCTGCGCCGTCGCGGCCCAGAAGGCGGGCTGGATCTTCTCGCCCGGCATGATCGCGATCGTGCTCGCGACCTGGATCCCGCACCTGCCCCAGGCGGTGCGCAAGCCCTTCCTGCTGGCGATCCCCTGCCTGAGCTTCGCCTACCTGCTCTGGCTCAAGGGCAAGGTCGGCATGGACACCTGGGTGGCCTTCGAGCTGCTCGGCTACGACATGTTCCCGGTCTACATCTCGAGGTTGACCTTCATCTTCGGGACCGTGTTCCACGTCGCGCTCTTCCTGGGGCTGCTCTTCGCGCTCCACGTCGAGAGCACGACCGAGCAGGTGGCCGCCGTGATCTACGGCGGCGGCACGATCGGCGGCGCCTTCGCGGGCGACTTCATCACGCTCTTCGTGTTCTGGGAGCTGATCGCGGTCGCCTCGACCTTCCTGATCTGGGCCCGCGGCACCCAGCGCGCCTACCGCGCCGGCCAGCGCTACCTGCTGATGCAGATCGCCTCGGGCCTGCTCCTGCTGGCGGGCGTGCTGATCCTGGCCTCGGGCGGCCACGACCTCAGGATCGGGCAGCTCCCCTTCGAGGAGTGGCACACGGGCGCCAAGTTCGTGTTCGTCGGCATCGGGATCAAGTGCGCCTGGCCGGGCGTCCACTTCTGGCTGACCGACGCCTACCCCGAGGCGACCCCGACCGGGGCCGTGTTCCTCTCGGCCTTCACGACCAAGCTCGCGGTGCTGATGCTCGCCCGCTGCTTCGTGGGCAACTCGAACCTGATCTGGATCGGCGCGTTGATGGCGGGCTTCCCGATCTTCTACGCCGTGATCGAGAACGACCTGCGCCGCGTGCTCGCCTACTCGCTGATCAACCAGGTCGGCTTCATGGTCGTGGGCGTGGGCGTCGGGACCGATCTGGCCGTCAACGGCGCGGCGGCGCACGCCTTCGCCGACGTGCTCTTCAAGGGCCTGCTCTTCATGACCATGGGCGCCGTGCTCAAGCAGACCGGCCGGATCAACGGCTCGGACCTGGGCGGCCTGTTCAAGTCGATGCCCTTCACCATGGTCTGCTGCCTGGTCGGCGCGGCCTCGATCTCGGCCTTCCCGCTCTTCAGCGCGTTCGCGACCAAGGGCCTGATCATGGACGCCGCGATCAACCAGCACCACACGCTGGTCTGGTACGTGCTCCTCTTCGCGGCCGCGGGCGTGTTCCACCACGCCGGCATCAAGATCCCCTTCTTCGCCTTCTTCGCCCACGACTCGGGCCTGCGGCCGGAGAAGCCCCCGCTCAACATGCGGATCGCCATGGGCCTGGGCGCGATCGGCTGCCTGACCGTCGCCAACCCCCTCGTGTATGGCTTCTTCTACGAGAGCCTGCTGCCCTTCCCCAAGGCCATGGAGGGCTACCACCTCTACAGCGCCTTCCACGTGGTCAGCCAGCTGCAGATCCTGTTCTGGTCGGCCGCCGCCTTCGTGGGGCTGATGCTCACGGGCCGCTATCCGCCCGAGCTGCACTCGGTCAACCTCGACACCGACTGGCTGATCCGCCGCCCGCTGCGCAACGCGTGGCGGGTGCTCAAGGACGGCCTGGGCGCGGTCGCGAGCGGCTTCGAGACCGCGGTGCTCGAGACGCTGCCCCGCCAGAGCGCGCTCTTCGTGGAGCGCTACGGCCCCGAGCGGGGCCTGCTGCGCGAGTTCGGCGTGATGGGCAGCTCGATCCTGGTGGTCATGGTGCTGCTCTTCTTGTTCCTGGCCTTCGGCCAGGGCGTCGTCCCGATCTGATCCAGGCTCGCACGCGGTAGACTCCTTCTCTCAGGAGGCCTGCGATGCCCTCGATCGAAGACCTGCGCGTCGAGCACGTGTTCACTGCGACTCCGGTCGTCCTCAGCGAGGACACCTCCCTCGGGGAGGCCTACGAGACCCTGATCGGCGAGGGGATCTCGGGGATCCCCGTCACCGACAAGGAGGGGGACCTGATCGGGGTGATCTCGACCTCGGATCTGCTCGTGACCCTCGCGCCGGTGTTCGACTCCCAGGAGGAGACGCCCGACGCGGCCGAGCTGCGGCGCCTCAACGAGGCCCCCTTGAGCGAATACGTCCAGGGTCCGCCGCTGACCTGCGGCGAGAACACGCCGCTCCAGGAGGCGTGCCAGCTGATGGTCCGCGAGCGCGTCCACCGCCTGGTCGTCGTGGCCGCCGACGAGATCGTGGGGATCATCTCCTCCATGGACATCGTGCGCGCCGTAGCCCTCGCTGACGACGACGACGACGAGTAGCTGAGGCCGGGTGCCTTCGCCGCGCTTCGCCACCACCCGCTGGAGCGTGGTCCTGGCCGCGGGCGGCCCCGCGACCCCCGCTGCGCGCGAGGCGCTCGCCACCCTCTGTCGGGGCTACTGGTATCCCCTCTACGCCTACGCCCGCCGCCGCGGGCAGGCGCCTCAGGACGCCGAGGACCTCGTGCAGGGCTTCTTCGCGCGACTCCTCGCCAAGGAGGGCGCGCTGGCAGGCGCCTCCCCCGAGCGGGGGCGCTTTCGCGCCTACCTGCTGCGCGCCTTCAAGAACCATCTGCTCAACGAGGCCCAGGCCAGCGCGGCGCTCAAGCGCGGCGGAGGGACGACGAGCGCCTCGCTGAGCGAGCCCGGCGAGCGGCGCCTCGGCGCCGACCCCGGCCACGAGCGGACGCCCGAGCGCCTCTTCGAGCGCGACTGGGCTCTCTCGCTGCTCAACCTGGCCTTGGAGCGGGTCCGCGAGAGCTATGTGGGGCGAGGCCGGGGGGAGCTCTTCGAGGGGCTGGCGGACCTGCTCCAGCCCGGCAGCGACCCCGACTCCTACGCCGAGCGCGCCGAGCGGCTGGGAATGCGCGAGGGGGCGCTCAAGGTCGCGGTCCACCGCCTGCGGGCTCGCTACCGCCGGGCGCTGGTCGAGGCGGTCGCGCACACCCTGGCGGCGGACGTCGCGGGGGAGGCGCGCGAAGAGGCGGTTCAAGTCGAGCTGCGCCAGCTGCTTGCGGCCCTGTAACCTCTCGCAGGGGATCCTGTTGAAGGCGTTGGAGGGGGAGCCATGATGACCGACTCCGACTACGACATCTTCAGCGCCGCCCTGGATGATTTCTTCGCCCACCAGGACGCCAAGCCCGCCGCGACCTGCCCTGTCTGCGAGCAGGAGGTCCCCGCTGACGCGCCGGGCGGGATCTGCCCGCGCTGCCTGATCGAGGACGGGCTCTCGCTGAGCCTGGCCTCCCAGGGCGGCGCCTACACCTTCCAGGAGCTGCCCAGCCCCGAAGAGCTGCGCCAGAGCCTGCCCAACTTCGAGATCCTGGAGCGGATCGGTCGGGGGGGAATGGGGGTCGTCTACAAGGCCCACGACCGGAGCCTGGACCGGGTGGTCGCGCTCAAGATCCTCCCGCCCGAGCTGGCGGACGACCCCAGCTTCACCGAGCGCTTCGCGCGCGAGGCCCGGGCGGTCGCCAGCCTCGAGCACCCCAACGTGGTCGCGATCCACGCCTTCGACGAGGACGCGGAGCTGCCCTACCTGGTGCTCGAGTACGTCGATGGGCAGAACCTGCGCCGCCAGCTTCTGGACGCGGGCGGCAAGCTCGCGCCCGCCGAAGGGCTCGGGCTCTTGCAGCAGGTCGTCGACGGCCTCGGCTACGCCCACGAGCGCGGGGTGATCCATCGCGACGTCAAGCCGGAGAACGTGCTGGTCGGGCGCGACGGGCAGGTGCGCCTGGCCGACTTCGGGTTGGCCAAGCTCAGCCTGCAGCAGACGCTGGCCGTCAGCCTGACCCGCACCCAGCAGGTCATGGGCACACCGCACTACATGGCGCCCGAGCAGCTCGAGGGGAGGAGCGCCGAGGTCGACCCGCGGGCCGACGTGTTCTCCTTCGGCGTGCTGGCCTATGAGGCGCTGACCGGGCGCAAGCCCATGGGCCGCTTCGCGCCGCCTTCCCGCTACGCGCCGCTCCCGCCGCGGGTCGACGAGGTGATCCTGACCTGCCTCGCGCTCGAGCCCGACGAGCGCTTCCCCGACGCGGGCGCCGTTGCCGCGGCCTTGCGCGCGGCCGCGGCCGCCGAGCTGCTCGCGGACACCAATCTGGCCCCCACCTACCTGAAGGAGGAGGAGCTGCAGGAGCGCTGCGGCACGGACTACGCTGGCTGTCGGCTAGGCGACTACCTGGGCAAGGAGTCGGTGCCAGGGGAGCGGATCTACCTGGGCGTGGACCTCGAGACCCAGGCGCCCTGCCGGGTCACGATCCACCACCTGGCCGAGGCCAACAACGAGGCCGACTCGGCGCGCTTCCTCCAGCGCGCATGGCACGCGGCAGCCCACCTCGAACACCAGCACGTGCTGGGCGTCTTGCGCGTGGGGAGCACTCCGAGCGCGCATGAGCACTACGTCGTGCGTCCGGTCGATCCCGCCAGCGAGTCGCTCGAAGAGCGCGTCGCGCGGAGCGGGGCCCAGGGGGTGCACGAAGCGCTGCGGATCGCGCTCGCCGTGGGAGAGGCCCTCGCCTATGGGCACGAGCGCGGCTGCCTGCACCACGCGCTGCGTCCTGCCTGCGTGTGGCTTGGGCCCGGAGACGAGGTGCGGGTCGGGGACTTCGGGCGCACGACCAGCTTGCTGGGGCTGAGCTTCGACGGGGAGGGCAAACCGACCGGCTTCTCGCCGCCCGAGCTGGGCAAGGTCGAGGCCTTGGACGTGCGGGTCGACGTCTACTCGCTGGGGGTCGTGCTCTATCTGCTGGTTTGCGGGCGGGATCCCTTCGAGGGCCTCGACAGCATGCAGCGCCTGACGGGCCACGGCCGGATCGCGCCCCCCGACCCCGCGCTCGGGCCGGACCTGCGCGCGGTCCTCGCCAAGCTCCTCGCCCCCGACGTCGAGGAGCGCTACCTCGACGCGGCGGCTGCCCTGGTCGACCTGCGGGCGCTGAGCGAGGGGCGTCCGCTGGTCCTGGCGCCGGCCGTCCCCAGCGCGCTGTGGACGGCTCCCCCGCCCGCGGCGCCGGTCACTCGGGGTTGGTGGACCCCGCTCCCGACCCGCAACCTGGACGTGGTCCCGACGGGCCTGGGGCTCGCGATCCTGGGCGCGGTGATCGGGGCCGTCCTGCTGGTCGCCTTCCTGGTGTCGGGCTAGAGAACCGGCTCAGTCCTGGCGGAGGCGGTCGCTCGCGCCCTCGACGATCGGGGTGCCGACCTGGAGCCGGTCCCAGAGCGCGAAGCCCGTCTGCCCGTCGGGGCCCTCGACGAGGGCGCTGATCCCGACCAGCGAGCGGCGGGTCAGCCACACCGACTGACCCTTGGGCACCTCGCCCTTGTAGCTGAGCAGGTTGCGGGTCAGGACCAGGTCCTCGGTCGCGGTGGCCTTGACCCGGGTCGCGACGAGCTCGACCAGCTTGCCGCCCTTGCGGATCGGGTAGGCGTCGAACTCGATCTCGTGCCGGCTCATGTCGCTGGTCAGCTTGCGGAAGGCCAGCCAGGGCAGGCCCGAGACCTCGACCCCCTCGCTCTGGCCTTCGAGCTGGACCATGATCACGCCGGCCATACCCTTCTTGGTCCGATAGAGCGTCCCCTTGCAGCGCTCGAGGCTGGGGGCGGCGATCCGCTCGACCGCCAGCGCGCCGTCGACGAGCTCGCCCTCGAGCGTGATCGGGCCGCGACCGATCAGGTACGTCACCGGGTCGTAGGCCTCCAGCTCCGCGAGGGGGATCACGCCCTCCGCCGTGGTCAGCTCGTGGACCTCGACCTTGCGGTTGGGGTCCTCCTCAGTCGGGGCGGGCTTGAACACCCGCTCCAGCGTTCCGGTGAAGGTCCCGGCGGCCGCGGGGCCGGCCAGGGCGAGCAGGAGAGCGAAGGACGAGAGCAGGTGCTTCATGAGGACCTCGGGGTCTGAGACCCGAGGTTACTCGTCGAGTGCTCGACGGAGCAAGGACGGAGCGCTCAGTTGGCGAGATGGCGGTCCAGGACGCGGCGCAGGTCGGCCAGGGCGATCGGCTTGCTCAGGAAGTCGTCACCCTTGGCCAGGGCGAGCTCGAGCAGCGGCTGGGGGGCGCCGCCGCTCATGAACACCACCGGAGCCGAGTGGCTCTCGCGCGAGCGAGCGACCATTTCGCAGCCGTCGATTCCGGGCAGGCAGAGGTCGACCAGGAGCAGACGCAGCGACGCTCCCAGCTCGCCGCAGCGCAGCAGGCCCTCTTCGCCTGAGCCTGCGCTGACCGCTTCGTATCCCACTGCCTTGATCATGCTCAGCAGAACGCTGAGCAAGT
Source organism: uncultured bacterium (assembly GCA_937911525.1). Taxonomy (GTDB): domain Bacteria; phylum Planctomycetota; class J058; order J058; family J058; genus NORP233. The sequence continues at coordinate 3,716 of CALDQK010001244.1, read as the reverse complement.
CGGGCTGATCTTCGACGACCAGAATCACCCCTGGAGTTTGCAGTTCCGGGCTGACAGAGCGAGGCGTTTTCGGCTGGGAGGCCAAGGCTGGAGGCGGTGGCAGCTCAGTAAAGAGCTGCCCGCCTGGGGGGGGGCTGGCAGCGCTCGGGGAACACGGCGTCGCCGCCCCGGGTCGCGTGCGAATGCGCCCGAAGGGACCAAATCGAGCGTTTCGTCAGCTGGCTTAGCGGGCCCGAACTTCGGATAGTGGGACCAGGTATGGACAAGGTCCTCGAATACCTCACATCCAAGGGCGCCATTGGAGCCGTCCTCTCTCCCGGTGAGATCCACGGCATCACTCCCGCCTACACGGCTCGAACGGGCCTCGAGCTGCGGCGGCCGATGGCGATCGAGCGCTTCGTAGGGGAGGCCTCCGCGCCCGAATACGATCGCCAGACCCGCGCCTCGATCGAGGCCAACGAGCGGAGGGAGTTCTGGGCACCCGCCTCGGGCAACGCCGCCGAGTGGTGGCAGGTGGTCAAGGTCCCCGTCGACGATCGAGTCGTGATGGAGGCGCGGGCCGTGGAGGAGCGTGAGCTCGTGCCCTGGGTCCGCGGGCACCTCCGGCGCGAGCTCGGCGACTTCGCCGTGCGCCTGCTCAGTGACGACAGCCTCGTGACTTGGCTCAAACTGCACGCCCACACCTTCCAGGACCCCAGCGTGGTCGCGCGTCGGAGCGAGCTCATGCACGAAGGGGCGCAGAGCGTGCGGACCGTCTCGCGGCACCTCAAGGTCCTGCGCGAGGTCGGAGCGGTGCGGCTCGAGCGGACCTCCCACGGCCTGCGCGTCGTCGAGCCCACCACGGTCTTGCAGGCCTAGGTAGGTGGCGCTGCCCTCGCCGATGCGCGAGGGGATGGGCTGGGGATGCTTAACTCCTTACGCTGTAGGGGCGCGGCAGGGCTTTGTCAGGGGGGGCAGCTACCCTGCGCAGCGAGCCCGAGATCCATCCATCGCCCCCCATGCGCATTCTTCACACCTCCGACTGGCACCTGGGCCACACCTTCCACGGTCTCGATCGTGGGCGGGAGCACGCGGCCTTCCTCGCCTGGCTGCTCGAGCTGATCGTCGAGCGCGAGGTGGACGCGCTCCTCGTGACCGGGGACGTGTTCGACTCGGCCTGCCCGCCCGTCTCGGCCGAGCGCGCCTGGCTCGACTTCCTGGCTGAGGCCCGGGTGGCCTCCCCTGGGCTGGACGTGGTCGTGATCGGCGGCAACCACGACTCGGCCCAGCGCCTCGACGCCCCCGGAGCGCTGCTGCGCGCCCTCGGGGTGCACGTGGTGGGCGGGCTGGCGCGTCGCGAGGATCGCTCCCTGGACCTCGAGCGCTTGCTCGTGCCCCTCCACGACGCCGCGGGCGAGGTCGCGGCCTGGGTCGCGGCGGTGCCCTTCCTGCGCCCCGCCGACCTCCCCCGCGGGACCCGCGGGGCCTCGGCCAGCGCGCGCCTGGAGGAGGGCGTCCGCGCGGTCTACGACGAGGTCCTCGCGGCGGCGCGGGAGCGGCGTCAGCCGGGGCAGGCCCTGCTGGGGACCGGCCACTGCACCCTGCGCGGCTCGCGCCTCTCGGCTGGCAGCGAGCGCACGATCTACGGCGGCGACGCGCTCCCGGTCGATCTCTTCCCCGCCGAGCTGGCCTACGTCGCCATGGGTCACCTGCACCACGCCCAGGCCGTCGCGGGGCGCGACGAGGTCCGCTACGCGGGCTCGCCCTTGCCCCTCTCCTTCGCCGAGGCCGGCTACGAGCACGAGGTGCGCCTCGTCCAGCTGGCCGGCGAGGAGCTCGTCGCTCAGGAAGGGATCGCGATCCCTCGGGCCGTCGACCTGATCCGGCTCCCCGCCGAGGGCCCTGCGCCGCTGGCCGAGGTCCTGGAGCTGATCGCCGCCCTGCCGGAGTGCAAGGCCGACGAGGCGCTCGAGGAGCGGCCCTACCTCGAGGTCCGCGTCCAGGTCGAGGGGCCGGCCCCCGGGCTGCGGCGGCACGTCGAGGAGGCCCTCGACCACAAGCGCCCGCGCCTGGTCAAGCTCGAGGTCCGCCGCAGCGCCAAGGCCGAGTCCTTGCCCGAGCGCCACGCGGGGACGCACCTCGGCGACCTCGACCCGCGCGACGTGTTCCAGCGCTGCTACGCGCGCCAGCACGAGGACGAGCAGGCCCCGGCCGAGCTGCTGAGCGCCTTCGAGGAGCTGCTGAGCGAGGTCCGCGGCGAGCAGGACGCCACCCGCGAGAGCGGCGTGGCCGCGGCCCGCGCGGCGACCCTCGACGTCGAGGCGCTGACCGTGTCGGAGGCCGAGGCCTCGTGAGCGCCCTCGCCTCAACCGGGGCTTCGCGTCGCTCGTGAAGATCCTCGCGATTCGCGGAAAGGACCTGGCCAGCCTGGCCGGGCGCTTCGAGGTCGACCTGGCCCAGCCGCCCCTCGGGGAGGCGGGGCTCTTCGCGATCACCGGGCCGACGGGGTCGGGCAAGAGCACGCTCCTCGACGCGCTCTGCCTGGCGCTCTTCGACTGCACCCCGCGCCTGCAGGGGCGCGGGCGCGCGGTCGGCTTCCTGCAGGAGGTCGACCGGGACGTGCTCAACAGCGGCGACCCGCGCTGCCTGCTCCGCCGCGGCGCGAGCTCCGCCTTCGCCGAGGTGGACTTCACGGGCGTCCAGGGTCAGCGCTGGCGCGCGCGCTGGTCGGTCCGGCGGGCGCACGGCAAGAGCGAGGGGCGGATCCAGCCGCAGGAGCTCGACCTGCTCAACCTCGACACCGAGGTCCGCGCCGGCGGGACCAAGCGCCAGACCCTGACCGCGATCGAGCAGGCCCTCGGGCTCGACTACACCGGCTTCTGCCGCTCGGTCCTGCTGGCGCAGGGCGAGTTCGCCAGCTTCCTGCGCGCGCGCCCCGAGGACCGCGCCGAGCTGCTCGAGCGCGTCACGGGGACCGAGCTCTACGGCAAGCTCTCGATCGCGGCCCACCAGCGGGCGGCGCGCGAGCGCCAGGCCGAGACGCGCCTCGCCGACCGGGTCGGCGACGTGCAGCTCCTCGACCGGGCGGCGCGGACCGAGCTCGAGGAGGCCCTCCTCGCGGCCGAGGCGAAGGTGGCCGAGGCCAGCGCGGCCGCTGAGGAGGCCCAGGAGGCCTGCCGCTGGCACGAGGCGGCGGCTGGCCTGGCCCTGCGCGAGGCCGAGGCCAGGTCTGGGCTCGAGGCGGCCCAGGCCGAGTTCGACGCGCTGGCCGCCGAGCGGAGCGAGCTGCGCGAGTACGAAGCGGCGCGCCCGCTCTTTCCGCTCCTGAGCGCCGTCGAGCGGGCGGAGGCGGTGGAGGCGGAGACCCTGGCCGAGCGCGAGGCGGCCGAGCAGGCGCTGCACGAGGCCCAGACCCGCGTGGAGAGCACGAGCGCCGAGCAGGCCGAGGCGAGCGAGGCCCTCAGCGGCGCGGAGGCGGCCCGCGAGGCCAGCGGCCCCGAGCTGGAGCGAGCGGCGCAGCTCGACGAGTCGCTGCGCGCGGCGCGCGCGAACCTGGGCGAGCGCGAGGAGAGCGCGGCCGAGGCGGCGCAGGCCCTGGCCCAGGCTCAGGCGGAGCACGCCGCGCTCGCCGCGGAGCTGAGCGAGGCCCGCGCGACGCAGGAGGAGGCCGAGGCGGCGCTGGCGGCCGACCCCGGCGGCCGCGCACGCGTCGTCCAGTTGGCGCAGGAAGGCCGCCT
>CALDQK010001243.1 GCA_937911525.1 uncultured bacterium | reverse complement strand
CCCACAGGATCGCCCACTCGCGCTTGCCCTCCACGGCGCGCAGGGCGAGGCCCTCCAGGCCGCGGTTGGCGAACTCGGTGAAGCTCCCGCCGAGGTCGAAGAGCACCTCGGGGCGCCCCTCGCGCTCGACCACGACCGCCGCCAGGCGCTCGGAGAGGAGCGCGACCCGCCCGTCGAGGGGGTCGACCACGACCGACTCGGGGTCGAGGGCCAGGGGGCCCCCGACGCTGAAGCTCCGCACGGGCGCGATCGTCAGCCGCCGCGGCTTGGGCGGGGTCTGGCGCAGGTCCGCGGGGATCTCGAGCACGAACACGCGACCCGGCCGGTCGTCGTCCACGACCAGGTATTCGTCGCCGGCGCGCGCGATCCCCGAGGGCTCCTTCAAGGGCGGCGGTGCACCCAGCGCCGGGGCGCTCAGCAGGGTCGCCAGGGTCGCGGCGAGGGAGATTCGGTTCGACATGGAGGCTCCTCGCGGCTGGAGGCTCAGCGGTAGCGGGCGCAGTCGACCTCGAGGTCGACCGGCCGCGCGGTGCTCGGGTCGTCGAGCCAGCGGTAGGCCTGACGCGTCGCCAGGGCCGCCTTCTCCCAGGTGAAGCGCCCCAGGCGCTCGGGCGAGACGCTGAGCGGCTGGTTCAGGGCGCGCTCGCAGGCGGCCCGAATCGAGCTCGGCTGGAAGGGGTCGAGGTAGTAGGCCTCGTCGCCGAAGTACTCGTCGGTCGGCCCGCGGTCGGTGGTCACGACGGCCGCGCCGCAGGTCGCGGCCTCGAGGCTGACCAGGCCGGTCGTCTCCTGGAAGGAGGGCAGCACGTGGGCCTGGACCCGCCGGTAGAGCTGCGGCAGCTCGTCGTGCGGGACCCGCCCCAGGAACTCGACCCGCCCGTGCTCCGCGGCCAGGGCGCGGCACTGGCGCTCGTAGCGCTCGTTGCTGAAGTCCCCCACCAGGTAGAGCGGCGCGTCGAGGCCGATCGTGGCGTGGATCAGGCCGGCCTGGTTCTTGAGCGGGTAGATCCGGCCCACGCAGAGCAGGCCCGAGCGCTCGCCCGCTTCGCCCCCCGAGCCCGGGTCCGCGAAGGTCGTGGCGTTGGGGACCACGACCGTCTTGCCGCTCAGGTCTCCGGTCGCGAAGAAGCGCTCGATCACGCGCCGCTCGCCGGCCGAGTTGGGCAGGAGCACGTCGGCCAGCTCGAGCAGGCGCAGCACCCGCTGCCGGGTCTTGCGCGAGCGCTTGCGGGTCAGCTTCCAGCGGCGAAAGCCGGCGACCCCCAGGCGCGAGCCCCAGAGGCGCTCGCCCCACTGGAGCGCGTGCGACTTGTCCCGCTTGCTCACGTACTTGGCCTCGATCGGGTCCCACCAGATCGTGGACAGCGCGATCCGCTTGCCCGCCGCGCGGGCCTTCTCGGCCACGGGCAGCACGACCTCACTGCACTGGAGGTTGAACAGGTGGACCACGTCGTAGGGCGCGAGGGCGGGGTCCGGCTCGCAGGAGAGGCTCACGTCGAGGCCGAGGCGCTCCAGCTCTCGGGCCGTGTGCTCCCACTGCACCGTGTCGCCGCCGGGGTGCTCGCGCGAGTTGGGTCGATTCCAGAGCAGGACCTTCACTGGCGCGCAGTCTATTCTGGCGAGCGAAAGAAGGGACGCGAGTGAAGGCCCTCCTCTGGAACCGCCCCGGCGCTGTGGCCGACTTCGGCGGAGACACGCTCCAGTGGCTGCGCACGAGCGAGGAGCTGGTCGCGCTGGGGGTCGAGGTCGAGCGCAGCGACGCGGCGCAGCCCGACCTGGCGGGCTACGACCTGGTCCACCTGTTCAACCTCCAGTCGGACGAGGCGGCGCTCCCGGTCGCCGAGGCCGCCCGCGCGGCGGGGCTGCCGATCGCGCTCTCGACGATCTGGTGGGACCTGAGCGAGGGGCGCTACCTGCGGCGCCTGCGGCGCAAGCTGAGCCTGCGCGCCCGCGAGGCGCTCGTCGGCCGCGAGCGCTCCCTGGCGCGCTTCCGCGCGCGCGACGAGGCCACGCCCGCCGCGCGCGCCCGCCGCCTCCGGGTCCGCCGCCTGCTCGAGCTGGCGGACGTGCTCCTGCCCAACTCGGCGGCTGAGCTCGAGCTCCTCGCCGAGCACTTCGCGCTGCCCGAGCTGAGGCGCAAGACCGCCGTCGTCCCCAACGCCGTCGACCCGCCGGCCGCGCCCGCGGAGGGCGAGCGCGCCGGGGTGCTCTGCGTGGGCAAGCTCCACCCGCTCAAGAACCAGCTCGGCCTGATCGAGGCGCTGACCGGCCTCGACGCCCCGCTGACCCTGATCGGCGACGACCGCCGCCACCCTGACTACGTGCAGGCCTGCCGCGCCGCGGCCGCGCGCCACGGCCGCTGCCAGCTCCTGGGTCCGCTGCCCCACGCCGAGCTGGCCGAGCACTACGCGCGCGCTCAGGTCCACGCGCTGGTCTCCTTCCGCGAGACCCCCGGCCTGGTCAGCCTGGAGGCGGCCGCTCTCGGCTGCGCGGTCGTGAGCACCGACCGCGGCTCGGCGGGCGAATACTTCGGCGA
>CALDQK010001242.1 GCA_937911525.1 uncultured bacterium | reverse complement strand
GCAACGAAGGGCGGTGCCACTCCCCTCTCCATCGCGGCGCAGAGGGGGCACGCCGAGGTGGTTGAGGTGCTGCGGGCGAGCGCCTGGCGCGAGCCCGGACGAGTCGCGGACCCGCTCGCGGCGGACCTCGGCGACGCCTTCCTGGGCGCGGCCAGCGAGGCCGACGAGGGGCGGGTCCGGGTGCGCTACGGCGCGGCGGCGCTTCGCTCGCGCATGGGGCTCGGCCTGCAGCCCCTCGCCCGCGGGGAGGCGCGTCAGGGGCTCGTGCAAGAGACCCCCAGCGGGTGGCTCGTCCACGCGGGGAACGACACCAGCCGGGTGGACGTCCTCGTGGGCTCCGCGCGCTGGCTGCGCCCGCGCGCGGACCTGAGCCTGGGGATCGCGCAGATCGATCACGGGGCGGTGATCCTTCGCTTCCAGGGCAGCGCGGAGGTCTACTACGCCCGCCGCAGTCGCACCCTCAAGCCGACGAGCGAAGGCCCGGCGATGCGCTTCGACTGGGGCTCGGGGCTGCGGCAGGTGTCCTTCGACCCCGGCGCGCCCCTCGGCGAGCAGCTGGAGATCGACGGCGCTCCCTGCGCGCTCCCCGATCTGCGGCGTGAGCGCTGGGACGAGGCGAGGCCCTTCGAGCTCTACCTCTCCGAGGTGGAGGTCCTCGGAGAGGGCCTCGAGCTCGAGGGCGAGTGCCGACGCCCCGACCGGCCGGCCGCGGCGTGGCTGCCGGGGGTCGCGGCGCCCCGCGAGCAGCTGGCCCTCGTGTTCGAGCGCGAGGAGGGGCGGCCCGCCTCGGGTGGGCCTTGGGTGGGCTGGGGAGACCCCGCCGAGGGTCCTGACCTGTGGCTCGAGCTGGACGAGGGGGCGCTCACGCTGCGCTGGGGGGTGCGCGAGCTGCGGCGCTTGCCCCTGGAGTCGACCCCGCGCGCGGGGGCGCTCTTCCTCAGGCGCGGCGATGACGAGCTCGAGTTCGGGCTGGTGTCCGCGCGGCTCGAGCTGAGCGAACGCCTGGCCTTCCCGCTGCCGCTCGCTGGACCCCGGCGCGCCGGCTACGGCAGCGCCGCGCGCGCGCTGCGCTGTCTAGAGGTCGGCCGCTGGCGAGGTCCCGCCGACCCCGAGTGGGTTCGGCTCGAGCGGGCCCGGGCGCAGGGTCGGGTGCTCGAGGCGCTCGCAGGGGAGGAGCCGCGGACCCTCGCCTGGCGGGGCGCCTGGCGGCTGCACCAGCTGCTCGACGTCGACCCGCACACGGCCCCGGAGCTGCGCGGCCCGCAGGCGCTCGAGGCGCGCCGGGCGCACGCGCGCGCGGCGCTGGCCGACCTGCGGGCGGCGGCAGCCGCGCGCCAGGGGGATGCCCGAGTGGACCTGCTGGCGCGCGCCTTGTTGGCCGCCGTGTGCGCTGGCGCGCGCGAGGACGCCGAGCACCTCGGGGGCCTGCTGGCCGAGGACCGCGCGGCCGCGCTGCGCGCCCTGGCGCCGATTCAGCCCCACGGCAGCCAGGTCGTGGAGCGCCTGGCGCAAGGGCTCAACTGCGTGGGCGAGGATCCTCCCGCGGCGCTGGCGGCGCTCGGCGCCGCCCGCCTGCTCCTGAGCGGCGAAGAGCAGAACGCGGTCGAGGGGCGCCTGGGGCTGGCCTACTTCAGCCTGTCGCGCGCGGCGGAGGACCCCGCGACTCAGCGCGACTACGCCCAGCGCTCCTGGGACACCTTCCGGCGCCTGGAGGCGCGTGGGTTTCGCGGGAAGGAGGGCTGCGAGACGGACGCGGGCTTGGCGAACGCTTCCTTCTTGCTCGAGCGCTGGGAGGACTTCGAGCGCTACCAGAAGCGAGCGCTCAGCTTCGCGCTGCCCGTGCGCCATCCCTTCCGCTGGACCCAGCTCGCGCATCTCTATCAGCGTCGCGGTCAGATCGAGGGGGTTGGGGAGGCATACCTGGGGCTGGCTGCTTACCTGCCGCGCTACGCGGCGAAGAGCCTGGGACCCTTGATGCGAGCCCGAGCGGGTGAGCTGAGCCCGGGGCTCCGGGCGGCGGCCGCGCTGGCCCTCGATCGGCTGCAGGTGCCAGGGGCGGAGTGGGTTCCGCTCGCGCGGACCTCGGCCCTGGCCGCGCTCGGCGCGCCCGATCTGCGCCAGCGCGACCTGGGGACCTACGTCCTGCGCAGCCTGGGCGAGGAGGCGCCAGCCCCGGTCCGCGGCGTGCCGCGACCGACCGCGGTGTTGCTCGAGCCCGAGGTGACCCGGGCAGCGCTCGAGGCCGCCAACGCGGAGGACCTCGTCGTGGGCTGCCTGGCGCACCTCGACCCCAAGCTGAAGCCCGTGTTCGGCCGCTAGGAAGAGCGCGGCTGCGCCGCGTCTTCCTAGATGTTGGCTGGCGTGGGGGGGTTGGGTAGCGGAGGGGGGTTGGTTGGTGAGGGGGCCTTGGCTTGGCGAGGGGGATTTTTTGAGG
>CALDQK010001241.1 GCA_937911525.1 uncultured bacterium | reverse complement strand
CGCTGATCTCGCCCCTGCACGCGCGCGGAGGGTGCGCGGCAGTTGGGAGCCCCCCCATGGGCAAAGTGTCGGAACGCCCCGGCGCTGATCTCGCCCCTGCACGCGCGCGGAGGGTGCGCGGCAGTTGGGAGCCCCCCTGTAGCGGGGCGGGCCACGGGACGCGCCTGCACCACTCACGTCGTCTCGGCGAGGCAGTGCCCTCCCTGACGGCTGGCACGGGAGGAAGCCTAGGCGCGCTGGGGCTTTGCGCGAGCGGCCCCCCAACCACTCCCCGCGCTGGGGTGCGTCCCTTTGGGTGGCCGTCCCCGCGTCCCATTGACCGGCCGCTGACCCCCGCCCCCGACCCGCAGAGGGACGCATATGGCACGCCCACGGGTTGAGGCGCACCGCCTTCAGGAACTGGTCCGGTTGCGGCGCGCGGGGGCCAGCGCTCGGCAGGTGGTGCGCCTGCTGCACATGAGCCCCAAGACTGAGCGTCGCTACAGGGCCGCGCTGGGCCAGGCCGGCATGCTGGAGGGCGAGCCAGAAGAGCTGCCGACCCTGGACGAGATCGCGGGGGTGATTCGCCAGGCGTTGCCATCGCCAGGCGGCAAGCGCTCCACGGTGGAGCCTTGGCGCGGCGAGGTCGAGGCGCTCATGGACAAGGGCCTGAGCGCGCAGGCGATCCACGACAGGCTCCGGCTGGAGACCCGCGGGTCAGCCAGGCCGTTCCGGGTCAGCTACTCGGCGGTGAAGCGATTCGTGCGGCGGGTCAAGCGTGTGCGCGGGCTGCACGCGGGCGAGGTGGCCGTCCCCGTGGACACGGCGCCGGGTGAGGAGGCTCAGGTCGACTTCGGCTACGCGGGCCGGCTCTACGACCCAAAGACCGGGGTGGTGAGGCGGGCGTGGGTGTTCGTCATGCTCCTGTGCCATAGCCGCCTGATGTTCGTGCGGCTGGTCTTTGACCAGCGCACCGAGACATGGCTCGACCTCCACGAGCAGGCGTTCCGCCACTTCGGCGGGGTCGTGGGGACCGTAGTACCCGACAACACCAAGCGCGCCGTTCTCCGGGCCGCGTTCGGAGTCGACGGGTCCAGCGAACTCGAGCGCAGCTACCGCGAGTTCGCGCGGGCGTGGGGCTTCAAGATCGACCCCGCCCCACCCGGCGATCCCCGCAAGCGCGGGAAGGTCGAGTCAGCGGTCAAATACCTGCGCGGGAACCCGCTCAAGGGCCGCGACGGCGAGCCCATGGACGAGGTCCAGGGCTCCCTCCAGCTGTGGAACGCCGAGGTCGCCAGCGTGCGCGTCCACGGCTCCACGGGGCGCCGTCCGCTCGACGTGTTCAACGCGGAGGAGCGATCCACGCTCCGCCCGCTCCCAGCGGCGCCTCCCGAGCGCGCGATCTGGAAGCAGGCCAAGGTCCACCCCGACTCCCACGTCACCTGCCGCGGCCGTCTGTTCTCCGTCCCCTGGCGACTGATCCAGGAGCAGGTGTGGGTCCGCGCCTGCGGGCGAGTCGTGGAGGTGTTCCACCTCGACGACCGCGTGGCGATCCACGAGGACAGGGGGCTGCGCCGGACCACCATGGACGAGCACCTCCCCACGGACAGGCGGCTCCTGCGTCACCGCGGCCGGGCCTTCTGGGAGTCGCGCGCGCGGAAGGTCGGCCCTGAGACGCTGGCCTTGGTCGTCGCGGTCTTCGACCAGGACGAGGTGCTGAGTCACCTGCGCGCGGTCCAGGCGATCGTCCAACACCTCGAGCAGTTTCCCTGGATCCGCGCAGAGGCCGCCAGCCGAAGCGCACGGGAGGTCGGGGACCTCACCTATCGGGGCGTGAAGCGGATCCTCAGCGAGGGGCGCGACCTCGCGGCAGCGCCGGTCGTCGAGCGCCGCGAGGTTGACGCGCGACCGAGATGCCGTTCATGCGGCTCGACCACGCCCACGCCGCGCCCTGCCTCGCAGGCGGATTTGCGGCGAACGGGGAGTTGACGAATGGGTGCCCCCGTGCAGCCTCTCAGACCTCGCGAACGGGAGGCGAATGTGACCGACACAGACGACAGGAGCGACGTCCCGAGGATCTACGTCGCCTGCTTGCATTGCTACAACTGCGGGCGATTGCACGGCCGCTGGTTCGACGTGGGCACAGACCCTGATGAGCTCCATCACGAGATCCTCGGCTTCTTCGCGACGGGCTGCGAGACCTGCGGCGACTACGAGGCCGAGTGCCCTGAGTGCCGAGCGTTCGCGAGCCTCTTCCCCTGCGGTGGGGAGGAGTTGGCCGTCCACGACCACGAGGGGGTGGGTCCAGCGGGCGAGGCGTATGACCTCCCCCACCTGTGCGCGGTCGCCGACCTCCTGGAGGAGTTCTCAGACCGGCCGGTGCTCGCGTATCTGTCCCACGTGGACCGGGACATCGATCAAGCGCGCGAGGGACTCCGCGACAGCTACGCCGGGAGTTGGAGGAGCGCCGCCGAGTGGGCGGAGTCGTGGGCTGAGGATGCGGAGCTGGGGGTGCAGCAGCTCTGGCCGTACGTGGACTGGGAGCGCTACGCGCGCGACCTCGAGCTGAGCGGCGCCGTCCAGACCCTGGAGGTGGACGGGGTCGTGCACGTGTTCTGGGGGTGAGGCCTCAGTTTCGCGAGGCCTGGTCGGCGCGGGCCTCGTCCAGCAGCTCCTTCAGCATGACGTAGCCGACCGCGACGTCCAGCCAGTCTCGCTCCGCGAGCCCGTCCTCCAAGAGCGCCAAAGCAGTCCTGAACCTGACGGGGAGGGAGAACGTCAGCCCGAGCATGGCCTCGACCTCGCGCATGCGGTGGCGGACTCGCCTCGCGAGGTCCATGAACTCCTCGAAGAACTCGCTCCTCGGACCGCTCACAGCTCCACCAACGCCTCGACGGGGGCGTGGTCGCTGTCGGTGGCCTTCCCTGACCCGGCAGCGAAGTCCACGAGGTCGGAGCGGACCCTTCCCGATCCGTCTACGAGCCGCGGTAGTCCAGCGCCGCGCGCGAGCGGGCGCGTAGAGAGGATGTGGTCGAGCTGCGGCGCGCCCCAGGAGGGCGGCGTCGTCGGGACCCCCACCCCGTCCGAGAGGTCGAGGGCGCTGTAGAGCAGGCTGTCGGGGTCGAGGACGCTGCCGAGATGCGACTCGATGCCGCTGCGGAGGATCCGCGCCTCCACGTCGTCGAAGCCGGGGCCGTCGTTGATGTCCCCCATGACCAAGAAGCGGTAGTAGGGCGGGCCCAAGGAGGCGGCGAGTCCGTACAGGATCGCCCGTAGGCGCCGGCCCTCAGCCACGATCCGCTTGCGGTTGCGGAGGGCCTCCCGCCGGCGCGCGTCGGGGTCGGGGCTGTAGGTCTTTTTCGACTTGGGGTGGACGACCGCGACGATCAGCTCGGCGCCGCTCTGCCGATGCCGGACGTGCGCGATCAGAGGCGTCCGCGCGAAGCGGTATCGCGTGGGCCCCGGGTCGTCGCCGAGCTGGTCCTGCCAGGGAGCGCTCGCGAAGGGGACGCGGGTCACCTCCACCTCGGGGGCCCAGTAGAGCAGGCCCAGGTTGAGTCGGGAGGCGTCGCCCTCCACGAGGAGCTCGTACCCGGGGTCCATGAAGGCGTCGCGAAAGTACTCGAGCTTCGACCTGGGCATGCACTCGACGATGCCAAGCAGGTGAGGGTCGATCTCGTAGATGACCTTCGCGACGTTGTCTGCGCGGGACGGCTGGGCGACGTCGTGGTGGCCGGCGTCGCCGCCGATCAGGTTGTGGGAGAAGTAGACGTTCCAGCAGGCGATCTTGAGGTTCGGCACGACCCTGACGATGCGCAGACGTGGGAGGTGACGAGCTTCATGCCTGGGTCAGGGGAGCAGCCAAGAGACCGAGAACAAGAACGACGGGCCCTGCTCGAAGGTGTCACCTTCAGCCGACAAGGTCCTCTGGTAGAGCGGGTAGCGGGCGCCGAGGTTGATGGAGAAGCCGCCGCATGGGCGCACGGTGAACCCGACGGCGCCCAGGAGGCTGACCAGCCCCGAATTCTCGTCGCGGTGGCCGTCCCAGTACGCGAAGGACTGCCAGAAGGTCGTGAAGTCGGCGGTGATGGCCAACCACTCCGTGACGGCGTAGCCCAGGCGGATGTTTCCCGTGACCTCAACGGGGCCGCGGTAGGTCTTGGGGTTCTCGTAGAACGGGAACCGGCCGGTCGCGCTGACGCTCAGCGACATGTCAGCAGGAAGCGGGACCTGGTAGTAGAGCTCGAGGAGTGGATCTACGGTGCCCGTTCCGAACTGGATGTGCAGGTGCTCCTCTCCCTGGTCGCCGGCTTCGAATGGATCGCGCTCTGTCTGTCCGGTGGGGACCGTGAAGCCGGCAGCCACGGTCAGGGAGTCCCCTCCGAACAGGAGGTCGCTCCAACGACGCGCCACCAGCAGCATGAGATCGCTCAGGCCCGTGTAGGTCTCGGTGCGGTGGTGGAGGTCGGTGTGGCGCTTCTGCGCCACGATCTGGTCGAACGTGGCCGGCTCGACCTGCCGAAAGGAGACCCTCTGCGCCTTGACCTCGTACGGGATTCGTAGCCAAACGTCCCAGCCGTCGAGGAACGTGTATTCGACTCCCAGCTCCGTGCGAACGAAGTCCAGCGAGACCTCATGCCGGTAGAGCGGGACGTCGATGACCTGTCCGGATGGGGACACCCCATGGTCCTCGCGGTGCCCTCCCTCGAATTCAACGCCCCAAAGGACGTTGAGGGTGAGGCGTATCGCTCCTTGTTCTTTCGGGACCGACCCGGGCCCCATGTCCCCGCCTCGTGGAATGGCGGGGTTGCTTCAGGCAGGTCAGCCCTGGGCATAGACCGGCGTGGTCAGGGCCAGCGCGAGGACCGCGAGGAGTTGGGGGGCAGTGACCTTCAATCTGCAGCCCTGGGCAAGAGCGCCCGGATCTTCTCGATGTCGTTCCCAGGGACAGCCCCGAGGAACTGCCCGCGAGGGCCGTAGACACGCACGTAGGGGATCCCCTTCAGCTTGAACTCGCGCGTGGCTTGCCGCGCAGCTTCAGACTGCCAGGTCACGATGTCGATCTTCCTGACGGCCACGTCGGACCGGGCGACCATGAGCTGTTCGAGGTCACGAGCCAGCAGGAGGCACGGCCCGCACCAGTCGGCGTAGTAGTCGAAGATGGTCACCTTCCCGGTGACGAGGTGCTCCTCGAGATCCACGGCGTCGCCGCGCGTGATCGTGCGGATGTCGAGCTTCGCCCGCTCCGCGTCGCTGAGGCGGCTCTGCTCGGGCGGGGGCGTGGACGGGGGTGTCAGGCTGGGGGTGAACCCTCGAGCCTTGACCGTGTTCAGGATGGTGTCGAGTGACACAGCCTTCGGGTCATAGGTGACCTCGAACTCGCGCTCGTCGAAGCGCATGTCTACCGACTTGACTCCGTCAAGCCCTTCCAGGGCTTGTGAGGTAGGCGAACCTCAGCCGGACGGTCACGTCATTCCTTCGACGTAGACGAGGGTCGTCCTCATGCTCGCCTCCGCCGCGATCGGATCTGGAGCCGTCCCGCCGCTGGTGGTGCAGCCAACGGCTCCGAGCAACAAGAGGCCCAGGCAAGCTCTCATTCGGTTCATGTTCACACTCCTGCGCGGCCTCGGTCCCCCCTGGTCGAAGGGACCTTGGCCGCATGGTTCAGTCTTCCTCGTTGATCTCGGGGCAACAGCACGGGGGGATCTTCTTGCCCGTAATCGGGCAGTCGATCAACTCCATGGTCTGCACCACCGGCGGCTTCTCTGGCGCCGGGCCTTCGCCCTGAGCGTTGGCCTGGATCGCACCTGTAGTGCCGAGGGCCGCAGCGACTCCTGCAGCGGCGATAGCCTTCTTCTTGTTCACGTCTTTCCTCTCTTTCGTTGTGCGCCTTCGTCCGGCGCGGTGTTGTTCGACGCAGTCTCGATCGCGTCGAGGATCGGGCAGTCGCTCGCAGGGCCTGACCCCGAGCACTGCGAGACGAGCTGTTCGAGCGCGGCCTCGAAGGACCGTAGGACCCTGACCTTCTCCTGGATATCGAGGATCTTGCCCTGGGCTTTCGCTCGGACGTCCGCGCAGGTCGTCGTCGGCGAGACCCGGATCGCCAGCAGGTCTGCGATCTCCTTGAGCGTGAACCCGAGCGTCTGCGCCTGCTTGATGAACTTGACGCGGCGGACGACCGCGGCCGCGTAGTCGCGGTAGCCGACCCCGTTCTGGCGGGGATCCGCGATGAGCCCGCTTCGCTCGTAGAAGCGGATCGTCTCGACCCCCACCCCGCATGCCTTCGCCAGTTCGCCAATCGTCATGCGAGGAGTGTAGGGCCCGTACCTGTGTACGGGGTCAAGGGACAAAATCGTGATCGCTCGGTTGCTCTCGGCTAAGTCCAGGAGTGCGCTGAGGTTTGGGAGACTCCGCAGGTTTGCTGAGCGGGGGGTGACACTGTTGAACCCTCAACAGTGTCACCCCCCGCTCAGGGACTCAGCGCCGCTTTCTCCATGAGGCGCCAGAGCACGGACTCGACGATCCCGTGAGCGGCGCCGGCCATCTCCCTGAGCTCCGGCTCCTCCAGTTGCTCGCGGAGTTGCTCGAGGCAGCTCAGCGCGGCCTCCAGGCACGTCTCCAAAGGGTCGG
>CALDQK010001240.1 GCA_937911525.1 uncultured bacterium | reverse complement strand
GACCAGGCGGGCCACCGCGCCGGCGGCGTCGTTGGTGTGGAGGGTCGAGAGCACGAGGTGACCGGTCAGCGCGGCCTGGACCGCGATCTCCGCCGTCTCCTGGTCGCGGATCTCACCGACCATCACCACGTCGGGGTCGTGACGCAGGATGTGCCGCAGGCCGCGGGCGAAGGTCAGGCCGATCTTGTCGCGGACCTGGATCTGGCTGATCCGGTCGAGGCGATACTCGACCGGGTCCTCGATCGTGATCACCTTGCGGGTGTCGCGGTCGATCTGCTGCAGGCCGGTGTAGAGGGTCGTCGACTTACCCGAGCCCGTCGGGCCGGTCACGAGCACGATCCCGTGCGGCGCCGAGAGGAACTTGATGAAGGTCCTGGACTGCGCCTCCGAGAAGCCGATCTCGGTCAGGCCCTTGACGCCCGCCTTCTTGTCGCCGCCGGCGTCGAGGATCCGCAGGGCGAGGCCCTCGCCGTAGAGGGTCGGGATCACCGAGACGCGCACGTCGAGCTCGTGGCCCTGGACCTTGAGCCGGATCCGGCCGTCCTGGGGCAGGCGCTTCTCGGCGATGTCGAGCTGCGCCATGATCTTGACGCGCGACACGATCGCCTGCTGGAAGCGCTTCAGCTCGCGCGGGAGCTTGGCCGGCTGGAGCACGCCGTCGATCCGGTAGCGGACGAGCAGGTCGCGCTCGAGGGGCTCGACGTGGATATCGCTGGCGCGCGCATGGACGGCGTCGAGCAGGAGGCGGTTGACGAACTGGATCAGGGCCGCGTCGTCGTCGGCCTCGAGGTCGCCCTCCTCGTCCACGACGAGGTCGGCGCGCAGCCCTTCGGCGGCGGCCTGGTCGAGGGCGTCGGCGCCCACGCCGTAGTGCTGGGCGATGGCGTCCGCGAGCTGGTCGGTGGCGATCAGGCGCGGCTGGATCTGGAAGCCGGTCAGGAGGCGCAGCTCGTCGAGGGCCTCGACCGCGAAGGGGTCGCTGGTCCCGACGACCAGGGTCCCGTTGTCCCGGGCCAGGGGGAGGAGGTTGCTGCGGAACACGAAGCGAGTCGGGACCGCGTCGAGGGCCTCCTTGGTCGGCTCCTCCTCGCGCAGGTCGCAGAGCGCGACCCCGCTCAGCTCCGCCAGGGCGCCGGCGACGTCGAAGGGCGAAGCGATGCTCAGCCGCACGAGGGCGTCGCCGAGGCGCTCACCCGCTTGCTGCTCGTCTCGCGCGCGGGCCACCTCTTCGAGGGTGACGGCTCCGCGCTCCACCAGGATCTCGCCCAATCGGGACATCGTTTCTCCACGCGACCGGCGCTGGCTCTGCTAGAGCAGAGCAGCGCCGGTTGAGGTTTAGGGTTGGTGCGAGTCGACCACCGTGGACGGAGAATCGCCTCCGAGACGCCGGCCGACCCGCGGCGCTGCACCTACTCGAGGATGTTCAGCGCGACCAGGACCGCCTCCTGCTCGGGGGTCAGGACCTCCGTCAGCTTCGCCTGGGCCTTGGCCAGGGTCGCCTTGTCCTCGTCGCGGGCCTTGCGGTAGGTCGAGAGCAGCGCCGAGAGCTCGGTCTCCGCGGTGGTGTTGCGCACCTTCTCGAGCAGCTCCTTGCGGCGCTTGTCGGCCTCGGTCACGAGCAGCTTGCGGGTCTCGAGCACGCTGTCGAGCATCGGCACCAGCACGGCGGCCTCCTCCTCGTTCAGCTTCAGCAGCTTGAGCGCCTCCTCGCGCAGACGCTTGACGTTCTGCTCGCGCCGCTCCCCGCGGTCGCGGCCGCGACGGCCGAAGCGCTGGCGCATCTCCTCGCGCTGCTTCTTCATCTTCTCGAGCTGCTCGGGGGTCAGGATCTCGGCGAGCTTGCCCTCCATGTCCTTGCGCGTCTTCTCCATCATCTCGCGCATCTTGGTGCGGTCCATGCCCTCCTCGCGCATCTTGCGCCAGGCGTCGCGCATGCCCTCGCGCTGCGAGTTCATCAGCTCGGTCAGCTTCTTGACCTGCTCGTCGTTGAGCCCGAGCGACTCCTTCATCTGCTCCGGGTTCATGAAGCCGCCGAAGCCACCCCGGCCGCCCCGGCCGCCGCGGCCACGCCGACCGCGCTGGCGCTCGCCGTCTTCCTGACGCTCGGTGCCGCGCTCACCGTCCTGGGCCTGAGCCACGTTGCCGAGGGGAAGGACAGCGGCGGTCGCGAGGACCAGGCTGGTGCCAATCATCTTGAGGTTCATGAGGGTCTCCCGATCTTCCTATGGGGGGTGTTTCTGGGGGGTTCGCTGACTGCGTGTCGTGAGCCAGTTGCTTCCTTGGTTCCCGCCCCGGGGAAATCCATCCCGTCGAAGCCTGGCTTGGTCGCGACCCGTATCTAACGCCTTTGGTGAGAGTAGGTTTCGTCCGAAAAAACGTCTCACTCCTCGTTCGATTCGTCTACGTTTACGCGACCGCCGCCCAAATCGTGAGCCTCGCGCTGGTCAGATTCGGGACGGGCGCTATAAACCGTTGAGTAGCAACATGTTGATCAAGCACAAGCCCGACGACTTCGTCGTCTCCGAGTTGATCGAGTTCGAGCCCGCGCAGAAGGGCCCGGTCTCGGTCTACGAGCTGCGCAAGCGCAAGATCGACACCTTCCAGGCGCTGCGGCGGATCGCGGCGCGGAGCAAGCTCCCCCTCGACCGCCTCCACGCCGTGGCGCTCAAGGACCGCCAGGCCGTCACGACCCAGCTGATCTCGGTCGAGGGGCGGCTCGAGACCAACCTCCGGATCTCGGGCATCCAGCTGCGCTACCTGGGCCGCGCCAAGGAGGTCCTCGGCGCCGATGCGCTGCGCGGCAACGCCTTCCAGATCACGGTCCGCGACCTCGGCGAGCGAGACGTCCGCCGCAGCCAGACCGCGCTCGAGGGCGTCGCCGCTCACGGCTTGATCAACTACTTCGACGACCAGCGCTTCGGCTCGCTGAGCGCGGGCCAGGGGATGGTCGGGCGCGACCTGGCCAAGGGCGACTACGAAGCCGCCGTGCGCAAGCTGATCTGCACGATCGGCAAGCGGGACCCGCTCCCCGAGAAGCGCTTCAAGACCCTCGTCAGCAAGTCCTGGGGCGACTGGGACGCGATCAGCCGCAAGTGGGGCACCCGCCGCGGCGCGACCATGATCCAGCACCTGCGGCGCC
>CALDQK010001239.1 GCA_937911525.1 uncultured bacterium | reverse complement strand
CAGAGCGTCCTTTTGCTGGATCGCGTCCTCGAGGTCGTGCAGCTTGCGGCTCTGATAGAGCGCGCGCTCGAGCAGGCTGGTCCAGGTGGCCGGCGGCCAGCCCTGGGCCAGGGCCAGGAGCGTGATGTTGTCGAGGGTCTCGGCCGAGTTGTGCGACACGTTCTGCCCGTAGGGGCTCTTGGTCACGATCGTGAAGCACTGCAGCGCCACGTTGGCCTGCTGGAGGCGCGGCAGGTCGACGTGGCCGCGCTCCGCTTGGACGAGCAGGTCGCGCTCCCAGAGCAGGGTGTCGGCGTGCATGTCCGCCACCCGCAGCTTGTTGTGCAGCGCGCTGGCCGGCGAGGCCACCGGGTAGGGGCCCGGGACGCGCACCCCGTTGCGGCGAGCCTCGACGTGGCCCGGGACGACGAGTCGCACCCCCGCGGCCAGGGCGACGATCAGGAGCACGAGCCCCAGGCAGGCGACGCGCAGCCGACGGCCGCGCGGGGGAGCCTTCGAGTCACTCATGCACTTCTCCTAATGGAAGAGAGCGGGAAACCCTCGGGTTCCCCGCTCTCGCTCGACTCGCGATTCTTGCGCCCTACTTGGGGAAGTCGCGGATCTTCCAGCCGTCCGCCGTCTTGACGAGCGTGAACTTCTTGGCCTGGCCGGGCAGCTCGACCTCGGCCGTGTCGCCGTTCTCCTTGGCCTTGAGCATGGTCAGGACCAGGTTGGCCTGCTCGGCGGGGATCGCCGGCAAGGCCTTGGCGATCTGGCTCTTGACGATGCTGGCCCACTGGTCGACGCCCATCTCGGCGACCTCGGGGTTCTCCTTGGCCTCCTTGTTGAACATGTGCTCCCAGTCCATGACCCGGTCCATGTCGTCGATCTTGAGCTGCGACGAGAGGACCTTGAAGTAGATCTCGACCGCCGCCATGGGGGTCTGTGCCCCGTTGCCGGCCGCCGGCCTGGCCTCGCCCGAGCCCGCGGGCTTGGGCAGGTCAGCGCCGGCCTCCTCGGCCGTGCCCGCGATCATGCGCACCGGGGCGCCATCGGGCGCCATCTCGAGCAGCTTGCCCTCGGCGCTCACGATCAGCTTCATGGGCTCCTTGCCGCCCTTGCTGCCCTTCGAGACGTGCGCCTTGACCGACTTCCCGCGGTGATCGTGGTCCGCCGCGGCGCCGACCTCGATCGTGAGCTCCTGCCAGCTCGGCTCGCCGTCCTCGGGCGACTTGGGCCACTTGATTCCCTTGAAGGAGAACTTGCCGGGGGTGGTGCCCACGATCTGGGCGACCATGGTCAGGCACTCCTCGTAGTCGCCGCCCTCGGCCGGAGCCTCCATGGTGGTCGGCTCGCCGCCGTCCACGGTGACGGTGCGCACGTACTTGTCGCCCTCGAGCTTGGTCTCCTTGATCGTGGTGGTCTTGGTCTCGCCCTTCTCCTCGACCTCGGTCTTCTTGGAGTAGACCAGCGCCAGCTTGGCGTCCACCAGCAGCTCGACCGTGTTCTTGCTCTTCTGGGGACCGAAGGCGAAGGTCATGACCACGGTCTGCTTGTAGGCCGCGCCGCTCCCGGCAGGGGCCTTCTCGACGTTCATGTCGATCCCGCCGATGCGCTTGGTCCCGAAGTAGAAGCCCATGGTCGTGCGACCGAGGAGGCGGGCCTCCTTACTCGCCACGTCGGCCAGCGCCTTCTTGCCGGCGTCCGCCGCGTCGTCGGCGCAGGCCGCGCCAGCCAGCGCGACCACCAGAGCCGCGCACATCAAAGTCCTCACGAGTAACCCCTTCCTGCGGCGCTCTCGGCCGCGACTCCCCGGCAAGGCACAACGCCTGCGACGAGGGCCGCAGATCCTAATTCAGCCAGGCAGCGGGTGCCCGCCGTCCAGCGCCAGGATTTACCATCCGCGCCATGTTCAAGCTGAGACCCCTGGTCCCCCTGCTCCTGCTGGCCCTGGCGCTGCCCCTGGCCGCCGACGAGCTCCCCGCCGCCGAGCGCAAGCAGCGCGAGCGGGTCGCGGCGCTGTGGCTCAAGCTGGGCAAGCGCGCGCTCAAGGCGAAGCTGCGCGAGCAGGCGCTCTCCTGCCTGGCGGAGGCGCGGCGAGCGGTCGGGCCCAAGGCGACGCCGGTGCAGGCCTACGCGCAGGCCTGCCGCCAGATCTCGGGCGAGCCGCGCGGCTCCGCGCAGGCCTCCTTCGCCAAGCAGGAGGACAAGACCAAGGGCAAGGCGGCCAAGCTCTACGAGCGACTGGGCGAGGCCAAGGGAGTCCCGCCCGCGCGGCGCGGGGTCTACGTCTGGGAGGCCCTGCGCCTCGCGCCGACCCCCGAGCGCTGGCAGGCGCTGGCGCCAGCGCTCCAGGCGGCCTGGCAGGCGGGCGCCCGCGAGGCCGTCGGCGAGGCGGCGCGCGAGGCCCTCGCCCTCGATCCGCCCGCAGAGGTCCGCGAGGCGCTCGCCCAGCTCGAGCTCCTCGGCGGCGTGGGCAAGGTCGTGCTGCGCCAGGCCAAGGGCCACCCGATGCGCTACTACCTGGCCTTGCCGGACGACTACGCGCCGGGGGCCAAGACGCCCTGGCCGGTGCTGGTGACCGTCGACGGCGCGGGCTCCGGCTTCCAGGGTACCGCCAAGGCCTTCGCCAACCTGGTCCGCAAGCGGAAGCTCCCCTGCGTGGTCGTGGCCCCCTGCGGCTTCGCGAACACCAACGCGATCCAAGGCAAGATGAAGGAGAAGTATCTCCGCTGGTACGACGAGGCCACGATCGCCAAGGCCGAGCAGGACCGGCACGCCTTCGACCTCGCCGGCCTCGAGGCCGTGCTCGAGGAGCTGCGCGCGGACTTCGGCGCGGCCGCCCAGGTCTGCATTACGGGCTTCTCGGGGGGCGGGAACCTGACCTACCAAATGGTCTTCAAGCGCCCCGAGCGACTGCTCGCCGCGGCGCCCGCCTGCGCGAACTTCTCGCGCCCGGGCTGGGCGGCGGGCGAGCGCTCGCCCGAGGCCTGCGCGCTGCCGATCCACGTGATCACCGGCGGCAGGGACCCCCACCGCGAGTGGACCCACGGCAAGCAGGGGAGCCCCGGGATCGAACCTCAGACCGACGCCGCCATGGCCGCCCTGAAGCGCGCTGGCTTGACGCGGGTCAAGCGGACCCTGATCCCCGAGCTGGCCCACAGCCCCGCGCGGAAGCAGGTGCTCGACTTCTTCGAGCCCTACCTGCGCGGCGAGAAGGAGCGCGGCGCCCCCTGGCCCTAGAGGGCCCTAGAGTGAAGGCCATGGCCCCCTCCCTCTACCTCGACGGCGTCTCACCTTGATCCCCGAGCTCGCGACCCTGGCCCAGCGCTTGAGCAGCGGCTCGGCGATCCACGTGGCGGAGATCGAGGCGGCGGTCTCGGCCGCCAGCGTGGTCGAGCAGGAGCGCGCCCTGGCCGAGCTCGAGCAGCCCACCTGGGTCGCGGCGGCGCCGCTGCGCCACGCGCTGCAGCGCGCCCGCGCCGCGCGGGGGCTCGCCCCCCTGGCGGGCGAGACGCAGGAGCTCGAGCTCCAGCGCACGAGCGAGCTGGGGCCCGAGAGCGAAGCCGGCCCCCTGCGCTGGATTCCGGCGCCCGACCCCGCCGCCTTCGACCCCGAGCCCGAGCCCGCGCGGGCCGCGGACCGAATCGGCCCCTACCGGGTCGTGCGCCGGCTGGGCGCGGGCGGAATGGGCGCCGTGTTCGAGGTCGAGGACGAGCAGGGGCGGCGCCTGGCGCTCAAGACGATCCTCACCCCGCGCGGCGACCGGCTCGAGCAGGCGCGCCAGCGCTTCGCGCGCGAGGCGGAGCTAGGCGCGCGCCTGCGGCACGTCGGGATCCAGCACGTGATCGGCGGCGACCTCGAGGGAGAGCAGCCCTACCTGGTCGTCGAGCTGTGCGAGGGAGGCTCCCTCCACGAGCGCCTGCGGGAGGGCCCGCTCCCGCTGGCGGAGGCGCGCCGGGTGGGGATCGAGGTGGCGCGGGCGCTCCGCCACGCGCACGGGCGCGGGGTCGTGCACCGCGACCTCAAGCCGGACAACGTGCTCTTCCGCGCGGACGGCTCGGCCGCCCTGATCGACTTCGGGCTCGCGGTCAGCCTCAACCCGGACACCCTGCGCCTGACCAGCGCCGACATGCTCCTCGGCACGCCGCAGTTCATGTCGCCCGAGCAGGCCCGGATCGGCTCCAGCGACGACCCCGCGCTCGACCTCTACGGCCTGGGCGGCCTGCTCTACGTGATGCTGAGCGGCCAGCCGCCCCTCGACCTGCGCGGCATGTCGAACCTGGCCGAGGCCCTGGCCGTGATCTGCAACCAGCGTCCGCGCCCTCTGCGCGAGCTGCGCCCCGAGGTCCCCGCCGAGCTCGAGTCCCTCGCGGCGCGGCTGCTGGCCAAGGACCCCGCCCGCCGCCCGAGCCTGCTCGAGGTCGAGCGCACGCTCGCGGGCGAGGCGCGGCGGGCGCCGGGCTTGTGGGTGGCGGGCGCGGCGGGCTTCCTGCTCGTGATCGGCCTCGCCTCGCTGTGGGCGGCCCCCGGCGAGGGCTCGACGCCCGCGCAGGCGCAGGCCTCCGCCCCGACTCCCAGCGCCAGCCCCAGCGCGAGCGCGCCGGCCGCGAGCCCTTCCGCCGACGCGGCTGCGCCGGCCCCGCCGGAGGACCCCCGCCTGCTCGCGCTGCGGGAAGGCGCGGCCCGCGCGGACTGGCTGAGCGTGCTGGCCCTCGCCGCGCAGCGATCGCCGAGCTCGGCGTCCCCCGAGGCGCGCTTCCTCGGCGCCTGGGCCAGCTTCGAGCTCGGCCGGGCTCCGAGCCCCGACGCCGAGGCCCTCGCGCAGGGAGACGAGCGCTGGGGCCTCCTGGCGCGCACCTTGCGCGACCCCTATCCGCCCGAGCTCGACGCCCGGCTCCAAGAGCTGGCCCCCGACTGCCCCTACGCGGCCTGCCGCGCCGCCGCGCTGGCGGCGCGCCCCGTCGACCTCCGCGAGCAGCTCGCGCGCGCCGAGCGGATCCTGGCGGGGCCGGCCCGGGGCTTCGTCCCGCTCTGGCTGGAGCGGGCCCGCCTCCTCGCGGCGCAGGGGGAGGAGCGCGCCGCCCAGGTCTCCCTGACCCGCGCGCGGGAGCTGAGCGGTCGCGAGGAGCTCCCCGGCGCCGCGCTGGCGGAGGGGATCCTCGCCTGGCGCCGGGGTGAGCACGTCGAGGCGGTCCGCTGGCTGCGCGTCGCGGGTTCGCTGCGACCCGGCCGCGCGCACGTGTTCCTCGGCCTGGCCCTCGAGGGGGTGGGCGACTTCCGCCGGGCCCGGATCACCTGGGCCCAGGGAGCCAAGCTGAAGGAGGACGCCCTGCGCCTCGCGCTCTCCGGGCTGCCGGATCCGACCACCCGCCGCCTGCTGCGCTACCTCGGCCTGACCGACCTGAACCTGCCCGCGGAGGCCGAGGCGAACGCCGCCCGCCGGACGAGCTGGATCGAGCCCCCCGAGCTGCGGGAGAACGCGCGCCGCGTGCTCCGCTACGCGATGCGCGGCTACGCCCTGCGCGCCTTCGAGGGGCTCCTCGACCAGGTCTCGGCGGCGCTCGCGCAGGAGCGCCGCTGGCAAGAGCTCGAGCTGCGGATCCGCTCGACCCGCTGCCAGTGGGCCGCCGCCCAGCGCCTGCTCGAGCGCCTGGAGCCGGCCTCCGGGCCGACGCCCCGGCTGCGCTTCGAGCGCGCCGCCCTGGTGACCCTCGAGACGGGCGAGCCGCCGAGCGCGGAGCTGATCGCCGAGCTGGCCGCCTGCGAGGACCCCGTGGTGGCCAACACCGTGCGCGCCGCGCAGGCCGAGGATCGCGGCGAGCTCGAGGAG
>CALDQK010001238.1 GCA_937911525.1 uncultured bacterium | reverse complement strand
AGCTCGAGCGCCTCCGCGCCGAGCTGCAGGCCGGGGCCGAGCTGCTGGCCGCCCTCGAGCGCGTCGCGCCCCAGCTCGCGCCCCAGGCGCGCGCCCGCGCCGAGCAGCTCGGGTCAGCGAGCGGGGAGGACGTGCGCCCGACCCTGCGAGGGACCCCCGCCGTGCGGCCGCCCAGCGGCTCCTTCGCGCCGCCCCCGCGGACGGACCTGCACGACAGCAACGCGCTCCGCCGCTCGGGCTTCTCCGAGGCGCCGAGGACCGAGGCCTTCGCCGCGGTCCTCCCGCCCGAGCCGCCCCCCAGCGCCGCCCCGCCGCCGAGCGTCGACACCCTCCCCAGCGAAGGGCCCCCGCGAGCCGCGGGGCAGTCGCCCGAGCGGCTCGGCCCCTACGAGCTCCTCGGCGAGCTGGGCCGCGGGGGCATGGGCGTGGTCTACGTCGCGCTGCACCCCGAGCTCGGCCGAAAGGTCGCGCTGAAGCTGCTGCTCGCAGGCGAGGCCGCGGGCGAGCGCGCTCGGCAGCGCTTCGCCCAGGAGGCCCGCGCCGCGGCGCGCCTGCGCCACCCTCACATCGTCGGCATCCACGACGTCGGCCAGGACCGGCTCGGTCCTTGCCTGGTCATGGACCTCGTCGAGGGCGAGAGCCTCGCCACGCGCCTCGAGCGCGCGGGTCCCTTCGAGCCTCGCCAGGCCGCCGAGCTCGTGCGCAAGCTCGCGCAGGCGATCTCCTACGCCCACGAGCAGGCGATCCTCCACCGCGACATCAAGCCGGACAACGTGCTGATCACCCCTCGGGGCGAACCCGTCCTGACCGACTTCGGGTTGGCCAAGGAGGTCGGCGGCGGATCGGACCAACCGCTGACCTTGTCGGGACAGCTCGTCGGCACGCCCTCCTACATGTCCCCCGAGCAGGCGGCCGGCAAGCCCGACCAGATCGATCGCCGCAGCGACGTCTACGCTCTGGGCGTGACGCTCTACCAGCTCTTGACCGGGGAGGTCCCCTTCGAGAGCGAGTCGCTGATCTCGCTCCTGGCCGAGATCACGCAGCGCGAGCCGACCCCGCCCAGCAGGCTCCAGCCGGCCGTCGACCCCGACCTCGACACGATCGTGCTCCACTGCCTCGAGAAGGAGCCCGCGGCCCGCTACCCCTCGGCCAGCGCCCTGGCCGAGGACCTGGCGCGCTTCCTCGCCGATCAGCCGATCGTGGCCCGGCCGACCACGGCGGCCGACCGCGCGCGCAAGTGGCTGCGGCGCAACCGCGCCGTGGCGCTGGCGCTGGCCCTCTCCAGCGCGGTGGCGGGAGCGCTCCTCGTGGCCGGCGCGCTGGCCTTCGCGTTTCGCCTGGGCCGCGAGCGCGACCGAGCCCTCGAGGCCAAGGCCGCGGCCGAAGACGCGCTGGAGCGCCTGGCTCGCCAGAAGGAGCTGGCCGAGCAGGAGCGCCGCAAGGCCGAGCGCCTGCGCGTCGAAGCGCTGGCCCAGCGCGAGGAGGCGCTCGCTCAGCGGCGCGAGGCCCAGACCCAGCGCAAACAGGCTGACGTTCAGCGGCTGCGCGCCGAGGAGCTCTTGACCACCGCGATCAGCGACCGCGCGCGCCTGGCGATGAACGAGGGCAACTGGCGCGACGCCGCCGCGCTCGCGGCGCACGCCAACCTGCTCGGCCCCAACCTGGCGCGCTCGATCACCTGCCAGCGAGCCCTGGAGCACGTCTGGGAGCAGGTGCGCCTCGGCCAGGGACCCGCAGCGTTCGGCCCCAAAGGGACCCTGGTCGCCTCGGCCGACGGGCCGACCCTCAGCCTCCGCGACGGGCGCACCGGGCAGATCAACCAGCTCCTGGGTCGCATGACCGAGGACGTGGCCCACCTCGCCTGGGGAAGCCAGGCCCTGGCGGCCGTCGACAAGGCGGGGAACCTGCGCGTGCTCTTCCCCGCGGGGTCCCAGCGCAAGCCGGTTCAGCTGCGCGTTCCCTCGCGGCCCTCGAGCCTGTCCTGGAGCCCCGACGGATCTCGCCTGGCGCTGGTCCTCGAGGGCGGCGCGCTCGTCCTCGACCTGGCCCGGCCGCGCCGGCCGCTGACCAAGCGAGGCAGCTTCCGCAGCGGGAGGGCGGTGTGGTCGCCGGACGGGAGCCTGGTGACCCTCCACGCGCCCGGGGCGAAGGGCGGCGCCTGGACCTCCCTGTTCTGGCCGACCGACGGCAGCCCGCCCCGAGCGCTTCCCACCAGCGGCAACCTGGCCGGCTTCTCGCATGACGGCCGGCGGCTGGCGCTGCTCACCCAGCGATCCCGCGGGCAGCTCTACGAGGTCTCGCCCGCAGGCGAGCTCCGCCCCCTGGCCTCCCTCCTCGACACCTGCCAGGGGTTGCAGCTGGCCTGGTCGGGTCAAGCGCCGCGGCGCCTCGCGATCGCCGACACCCAGCGCTTCCTGGTCCTCGATGAGGAGCGAGGCCAGGTCGTGAGCGGTCAGCGCTGCCAGGAGGGCTTGGTGCTCAGCCTGGGCTGGTCGACCAGCGGGAGCTACCTCTACGGCGCGGGCGCCTTCGGGGCCGACCTCTTCCGCTGGCGGCCCCAGGGAATCGAGCTGGTCGAGAGCTGGACCCTGGGCATGGACGCCAAGCAGGATCGCCGGGGGCTGCTGGCCTTCCTGGAGTCGAGCTGGAGCCCAGACTCCAGCGAGGAGCTGATGGCGCGCACCCGCAGCGACCAGGTGTTCTTGACCCGCGGCGCGCGCGGGGTGGACGTCGCCACGATCCCGCGCCGCATGGTCCAAGGGGTCGCCTGGTCGGCCAGCGGGGAGCGCGTGCTGATCCACAACCTGACCCCGGGCGGGGGGCGCGCGGGTGGGCCCGCCATGATCGAGTCCTGGCTCTGCGGCCCCCCTGGCTTCAGCAAGGGCCCTGTCCGGCGCGGCCGACGGGTCGAGCTCCTGGGTTCGGTCCGCGCCTTGGCCTGGGACCCCGGCGGCCGCGGCGTCGCCGCGCTGGTCGAGACCCCAGAGCGGACGATGTTGGCGAGGATTCCCTTGCTCGAGGGCACGCCGAGCACGGGTCGAGCCCTCAACGCTGGCGAGCCGCGCTGGCTCGAGTGGTCGCCGCGGGGACCCCTCGCGGCGCTGGTCGGAGAGACGCTCCACGTCATGACCGGCGGCATCGCGGGCCGACACCCGGCGAGGACCCTGGTGCAGGCGGCCGCCTGGTCGGGCAGCGGCAGCCTGCTGGCCTTCGCCAGCGAGGGGCGACTGCAGGTCCTGGCCACCGCCGGGGGCGAGCGAGGCTGGCCCCTGCCCGCAGAGGCCCTCCCCCAGCGCGGCCTGGCCTGGCAGGGCGATCAGGAGGTGGCGGTGATCGGGGCGAGCGCGGTGCACGTGCTGCAGCTCGCGACCGGTTCCTGGCGGCGAATCGCGACCCCCCAGCGCGAGCCGAGCACGCTGAGCTGGTCACCGCGGGGCGGGCTGCTCGCGCTGCAGGTCCCGGGCCCGAGCAGCGCCGAGCTGCTCGTGTTCCGCGCCGGCAAGCAGGTCTACCGGGCTCAGCTGCCGCGGCTCTTCTCCTCTCGCCCTCGCTACGCCTTCGGGCCCGAGGGGCAGCTGGCCCACTCGGGCGGGGCGGGGGGGCTGAGTGTGTGGCGCGACGGGCGCTCGACCCGGGCGGGGAAGACCGAGGTCTTGTGGGCGCTGCGTTACTCAGCGCAGGGGCGCCTCGCGGCGCTCGGGCGGCAGCTGCAGGTCTACGACGACCCGCAGGGCGCCCCCCTGGCCGAGCTGGGCGCCGCGGGCCGAGACGCGCGCTTCCGCTGGGCGCCCGAGGGCGAGTGGCTCGCGATCGCCGAAGGGAACGAGGTCCGCCTGGCCCACGTCCCGAGCGCGCCGGGTGACCCCGAGCAGCTCGCGGCCCTGGCGCGCGAGCGGACCGGGGTCGAGGTCGAGGGCCTCGTCGTGAAGACGGTTCGGTGATTCCGTGAGCGCGACCTGCCCCTACTGCAAGGAAGACTTCGCCAGCCGCCGCGACGGGGTCCGCTGCGCCGAGTGCGCCACCCCGCACCACGAGGCCTGCTGGGACGAGGTCGGCGGGACCTGCACCGTGCTGGGCTGCACCAGCCGCAGCCACCTGCCCTTCACCCGCCGCGCCGCGGGGCGGATCGTGATCAAGGCCGGCCGCCTGGCCGCGGCGGAGGTCGTGTCCCGCGCGCGCGAGCGCCTGGGCGGCAAGACGCTGGTGGCGCTCTTCCTGTTCTCGCTCCTGATCGCCGCGCTGCCCCTGGCGCCGGCCCTCTTCCAGCTGCGCGCCAAGCCCCTCGTCCAGCTCCAGGTGCTCCTCGCGGGCGTGTTCGTGCTCCTCGTGGCCTGGATCACCGCGCTCCTCTACCGCGGCCCCGAGCTCACGCACGACCTCGGGGTCGAGGTCGCCGACGACGGGCTGGGCAGCTACTACACCCGCCTGTGGGAGGGCCTCGGCCTGGGGCGCGGCGGCGGCAGCGGCTGTGGCGACCTCAGCGGCTGCTCGAACGTCAGCAGCGGCGAGGACGCGCTCGGCCTGCTGGTGGTGCTCCTGGTCGTGCTCGGCGTCGCGGTCGCCCTGCTGGTGGTCCTGCCCCTGGTCGCCTGGCTGGCGCTCGAGCTGATCGGGCCCCTGGTCGTGCTCGCGGTCTACTGGATCTGCTACGGCGCGCTGGTGCTCGCGGCGGGGCGAGCCCCCGGCCTGCGCGGACGGCTCCTGCCCTGCCTCGCGCGCGGCGTGATCTACGCGGCGCTCTACACCTCGATCGTGGGCGGCCTGCTGGCGGCGGCGCTGGTCCTGAGCGGCAAGACGCTGACCAGCTAGGTCCTGACCGAGGACTCCGAGTCGTGCCCGTGCCCGTGCCCGGATAGCGAACTACCGAGTCGCGAAACCTCGGGAGCGAGAAGGAGCTGTCGCACGAGCGACAGCTCCTTCTG
>CALDQK010001237.1 GCA_937911525.1 uncultured bacterium | reverse complement strand
GGCGGCGACATGAAATGCGCTCGGACAGGCCTGCACGAGCCTCGAGGCTCCGCGCGACTCGCCGGGGCCTGTCCCCCCGATTCCTGCGACAGGTCCACGTGAGCCTCCGCCTGCCCCACCGCCGCCGCGCGGCCCTGATCCTGGTCGTGGTCGTGATCGCCGCCCTGCTCGCGATCGCGGCCCCCTTCGTGATCTCGATGCGCCTGCACGAGAAGTCCTCGCGCGCCTTCTCGGCCCAGGTCCGGGCCAAGCAGGTCGCCGACGGGGCGCGCAACATGGCGGTCGTCCACCTCCAGGCCAGCCACCCCGACGAGGAGCGGCGCCGGCGGATCGCGACCGGCACGCGCCAGGGGGACGAGGAGGGCGTCGACGCCCACGCCGAGGTGCAGCGCTTCGACCTCCCCAACGCGAGCGGGATCGCGCCCTTCCAGGTCGCCTCGCCGACGGGGACCATGGCGCAGGTCACGATCAAGGACGCCCGCGCGCGGATCGACCTCAACACCTCCGGCCCCGACGCCCTGGCCAACCTGCTCGGCGCGACGGTCCTGGCCGAGCCGCTCAGCTACCGCGAGGACGAACGAATGGTCCTCGCCGACGTGACGCCCTTCGTGGGCGCCAGCGACGGCGACCCCGAGACGATCGACGGCTTCGTGCGGGTCAACGGCGAATACGTGGCCTTCCGCCAGGTCAACGTGGCCCGCAGCAGCCTCGAGGGGCTGGTGCGCGGCTTCCTCTTCTCCCGCAACCAGGAGCCCGAGGACCCCGACGTCGCGCGCGAGCTGCACCCGGCGGGGAGCCTCGTCCAGGACGGACGCGGCCACAAGCTCGCCTACGACCCGCTCTGGCGCTTCATGGGCACCGAGCGGCAGGGCCTCCTGGCCCGCTTCGACAACACGGCCGCGATCCGGCGCATCGCCGACTGGGAGTTCGGGACCCTGCGCGCGGCGCTGGTCCTGTTCCGCTACGGCGTGAACATGAAGCTGCTGCGCCAGTGGGGCGTGGCCCGCGACGACCTGCTCGGGGCCGGCCTGCACCCGGCGGACTTCGACCTCGAGAACGTCGAGCGCCCCCAGGAGACCGCCGACGAGCGGCGCGAGCGGCTCGAGATCGAGCGGACCCTCAAGCGCTGGGGGGTCGACCTCGAGTTCGCGCGGCGCTTCGGCGGCGACCGGGCGCTGAAGCGGATCTACGAGCGCCTGAAGGACATGCCCGAGGACCGGCGCGAGAAGCAGCTCCAGCGCTACAGCCAGCGCGAGGAGAAGCTCTCGACCCGGCTGACGGACATGAGCAAGTGGCTCAAGGACGAGACCAAGCGCCAGCTCGAGGGCCTGACCGAGATGCGCAACCAGGCGGCGCACCTCGAGACGATCGGCCGGATCGAGCTCGAGGAGAAGGTCCGCCCCTACGTGACCACGCACTCCCTCCCCGAGGGGGAGGCCTGGAGCGACCCACAGGTCGTCAACCACGTGGTGCAGTTCGAGCCCTACGGCTTCAGCACGCGCTTCCAGATTCAGGACACGCGCCGCTTCCGCCGCGGCTGGATCGTCAAGGTCCAGCCGCGCCGCCTGCGGGCCGAGGACCCGCCGCGCCCGCCTGAATACCGCATGTGCACCTCGGTGAACATGAACAACAGCGTGGTGCGCGTGTTCCCGCAGCTCGACTTCGACTACGAGCAGAGCGAGCTCGAGATCAGCTGCCGCCAGCCGCGCCCGATCAACCTCAACACCGCCAGCCGCGAGGTGCTGATGGCGGCGCTGACCGGCTTGCAGAGCCGCGCCGGCCAGCGCGCGCGCGCGACCGGCCGTCAGGCGCCGAACTTCGTGACCCCCGATCAGGCCCGCGCCGTGGCCGAGGCGATCGTGGGCGCCGACGCCCCGCTCGAGACGCCGCTCGACCTGCGCAACCTGCTGCTCGAGGTCCGCCAGGCGGGCGGGATCGACGACCACGACGTGGACGCGATCTTCCGCAACGGGCTGGACCCCGCCGACCCGCTCCTGACCCGCGCGACCGTCCCCTTCGCCTACCGCTCGGGCGACGTCTACGAGCTCTCGACGACGGGGATCGTCAACGACCCCGCCGGCAACGAGCTGGCCCGCCACAGCTTCCGCGAGGTGCTGCGGGTCTCGCCGCCGCGCCGGCTGGTGTGGCACCTCGACAGCCAGGCGGACCTGACCGACCGGATCTACGTGCTGGGGCGGGCCTACCGCAAGCGCGACCCGCGCCGGCTCGACTTCCGCGGCAGCCTCCCCTGGCTGGCCAAGCCAGGCCGCTGGTCCAACCTGCTCCTGAGCCGCCCGGTCCAGATCTCGCCCTACGACAACGCGGGCTACGTGGTCCCCTCCCGCAGCCACGCCCCGGGCGAGGGCGACCTGCGCGC
This sequence comes from uncultured bacterium, assembly GCA_937911525.1. Classification (GTDB taxonomy): domain Bacteria; phylum Planctomycetota; class J058; order J058; family J058; genus NORP233. Next base: position 3,721 of record CALDQK010001237.1, on the reverse strand, counting down.
GCTCTTCGCCCGCGAGCCCGACACCCCGGGCCAGGGCAGCACCAGCGAGCCCAACTGGGCCTCGCTCCAGAACTCGGGCCCCCAGGCCGGCGGGCTCGCGCCCTACAACCCGCAGCGCTGGGACGACTCGCTCGACGGCGCGGACCTGGCCTCGCTCTCGCTCAGCCAGACGACCCTGGCGACGCGCTGGTATCAGCTCGAGAACGGGACCGGGCGCGCCACGCTCGGCCCCGGCTGCGTGCGCGGCTGGTATCGCTTCGACTCGGTGCCGGCGCCCGGCGTGCGGGCCTTCCTCTTCGACGGCGGGCGCGGCGACACCCTGGACCGGATCAGCCTCTACCTCGAGGGGCCGGACCGACTGGTGCTCGAGGTCCACGACGAGTCCCTCGACATGCTCGAGACCAACGGCAACCCGCGCGGGGTGCGCCTGGTCTACGACCGCCCGGTCAACCTGCCCTTCCGCCAGGGCAACTGGTACCACGTGGCCGCCTGGTTCCGCGGCGCCGACCGCGGCGACCTCGCCCTCGCGGTCGACGGCGTGTTCGTCGGCCAGGAGACCCACGGCTCGCGCCTGGCCCAGCCCCTCGACCGCTGGTCGCGCTCGCTCACGGTCGAGGACGGGAGCGCCTTCCCGCCCAGCGGCCTGGTCCGCGTCGGCGGCAGCCGCTGGATCGCGAGCCCCAACGCGGCCGACCGCGGGATCTGGGGCACCGGCCAGGACGCCAACCAATTCTGCGAGGTGCTCCACTACAGCGAGGTCCGCGGCAACACCCTGATCCTGAGCGGCCAGCAGAGCACCTGGAGCGCGAACCCGCCCCTGAACCAGACCCTGCGCGACGGGACCGACCTCGACGACCGGACCGGCAACCGCTCGGTGCCCGTCCCGCCGCCGGCCCAGGCGCGCGTGCCCCTGCGCGGCAGCGGCCACCGGGTGCGCTTCCGCACCCAGACCACGCTCCAGAACGGTCGGACGCGCAACGGCCAGTTCGTTCAGCGCCTGGGCTACCCGCACGAGGTCGGCACCCAGGTCGTGCCCTACGGCTACGCCGCCTGGCTCAAGAACGAGGGGGCCGCCGGCACGCCGAGCCCCCTGCAGATCCCAGGCGTCCCGGGCGGGGCGCTGGCCTCGACCGGCTACTCCGAGACCCTGCGCGTGGGCGGCGGGACCCTGATCGACCCGCTCCCGCGCAACATGCCCTACACGCTGGTCTACGCGGAGATCCCCTACAACGCGCAGAACCCGCTCCCGCCCGTGATCCAGGCCGCGGACACCGAGATCCCCGTGTTCTGGCTGGAGAGCTACGCCGGCGACCAGCCGCGCAACGTCCCCAACCCGCTCAACAACCCCGGCCACATTCCGCTGCTCAAGGGCGGCTTCCCGCCCTTCGGGATCCTGCGGGTCGGCAACGAGCGGATCCTCTACAACGGGATCGACGAGACGCGCGGGGTGTTCACCAACTGCGTGCGCGGCGTCGAGGGCACCACGGCGGTCGTCCACAACATGTGGGAGCCGGTGGTGCTGGAGACGATCCGCTTCACCAACCAGACGGGCTACCCGACCCGGAACCTGTTCACCGAGCCGCGGGTCTACGTCTCGCTGACCCAGGGCCAGGCCGCGCACGGCGCGAACCGCACCGAGTGGCTCTCGATCATGACGGTCCAGGACCCGGGCCTGCGCCAGCGTGAGCTGGTGTTCCTCCCCCCGCGGGACGACCTGAACGCGGTCTCGCGCTTCTGGGGCGAGTACCTGCTCCAGCAAATGCGGCGGGACAACAGCATGCCGCGCGGCCCCAACCCGGGGCGCAACGTCGGCACGGTGGTCCCGCCCCTGCCGCCGGCCCCCAACCCGCTCCCGCAGGGCTGGCAGCCGCCGCGCCCGCACGCGGACTACGTCAACGTGGCCTGGAAGGAAGTGCTCAAGCGGGTCGAGCCGAGCGTGATCCGGCCGGTCACGATCCGGCGCGGGCGCAACGTGATCCAGACCCCCTTCGAGACGGGCGGTCGCCGGGCCAAGCGGACCAACCCGCCGCCGGATCCGACCCAGGGCCACCCGACCGGCACGCGGGTGTGCCCGACCTTCCTCTTGAAGCTGGAGGAGGGCAACTACCTGCAGATCTACGAGAACGGCGGCTGGCGCCTGCTCGACTGCGAGGTCGGCCCCGGCGACCTGGTCACCGTCATGGACGAGAGCGGCAGCGCGCCCGAGCGCGAGGAGCGCCGGGTCGCGCACGCCGCGCTGGGCGTCGTGCTCCCGCAGCAGTGGGCTGCGCTGGCGGCCCAAATGGGGATCACGCTCCCCAACGACCAGGCCATGGGCTGGCTGGTCGCCTTCGACGACTTCGTCTCGCGCCCCTACGAGGGCGCCGCCAACGCGCGCCTCGCGCGCTGGCCGGTGGGCAACCTGCGCGACATTCCCCAGACGCTCGTGTTCGGCCGGGCCCGCGACCCGAGCGGCCCCAACGACACGGTCGCCGACGCGCCCGGGACCTTGCCGGGGCGGGTCGACGACTTCGTGAGCGAGCAGCTCGACGAGAACCCAGGCGGGCGCCTGCTGAGCAACCTCCCGGCCCCGCTCACGGCGGGCGACGTGGGGATCTCGGGGATCGGGGTCAACGCCAACAGCTACCAGCGCGGGCGCCTGTTCCGCGCCGACGGCGAGGTCCTCGCCGTCGTCGACGCCAGCCCCGGGCAGGGCGGCGCCGACCTGAGCCTCAAGCGCGGCGCCCTGACCACCACCGCGGCCCCGATCTCGCCCGAGACGGCCCTGTGGCGCATGACCTGGCCCCCCATGGCGGTGGCCGGCGGCGGCTTCAGCGGCTTCCGCAACCGCTCGATCCCGATCCGCCAGCCCGACGGCGGCTCGGCGCCCTTCCGGGCGGGCATGGACGGCGGCTACCTGCGCCTGGACAGCAACGGGGCCCTGCTCCCCTACGTCCGCATGCAGCGCGGCCGCAACAGCCACTTCGACCGCCCGATCGACCGCTTCGGGCGCGGGGTCTATCGGAGCGCCTTCGGCGCCCAGGCCAACGCCAACCCGGGCGGCAACGACGTGCTGACCGACCTGCCCTTCCGCCACCACGACCGCTACGCGCCCCGGACCCAGAGCCTGCAGGGCGTGTTCTTCCAGGCCGGCAAGGAGCTGCCGGGCAGCTTCGTGGAGCGGATCGCCTGGGACGCGGTCCTGCCCGACCCGCACTGCGCGATCCAGGTCGCGGTCCGCGTCGACGGCGCCCCCAGCTGGGACGCGGTCCCGGTCGCCAGCGACCGCTCGGGCGTGCGCGGGCTCTACGTGTTCAACGACCCCAACGGCGACAACCGGATCGACCTCCCCGCGACCCGCGTCGAGCTGCGGGTCTACCTGACCTACCGCCCGCGCAGCTACGAGGAGGACGCCTGGAAGGACGGCGCCGTCCTGGGCGGCCTGCGGGTCTACTACAGCCAGCCGACGCGCTCGCTGAGGCGAGAGGAGCGCACGGACTAGTGGGGGGGAGGATTGGAAGCAGAGAGCGCCCTGACGCCGGCTGCAAATTTGAGTTTGCATGCGAATCAGGAGTAAGAAATGGCTGTCGCTCACTCTCGGAGCGCCTTGGCGGTGGGTCGCACGATTCGGTCGCGGCGCCGCGAATCCAAGCTGAATGGGTGAGCGCTAGCGGCCGCTCCGATGCGAATTCAACGCAAAGGCGCAAAGACGCAGAGACGCAAAGAGGTCCAGTGTGTGAGC
>CALDQK010001236.1 GCA_937911525.1 uncultured bacterium | reverse complement strand
CGCTGGCCTACGGGCTGGCCCACCGCGCGGACGGGACGAGCCGGGCGCTCAGCCTGCGCCTCGACTCGCCCCAACCCGGCGCCGAGGTCGCGACGCGGCGGGTGTGGCTCGAGGGGCAGGTCCTGCCGCCGGGGCCGGGGTATCGGGTCAGCGTCGGGGAGGCCTCGCGCAGCTGCGACAAGCGCGGCGCGTTCCGCCTCCCCCTCGAGCTCGAGCCTGGCTCGAACCGGATCGAGCTGCACGCGAGCGCCGAGGGCGCCGCCGACGCGCCGCCCCTCGAGCTCGAGCTGCGCTGCCTGGCTGGGGTCCCCGCCTGGTATCGCCAGCTCTCGCCCCGCCCGCGCTTGCCGGCGGGGCTCTCGCCGAGCGAGACGCCGGGTGAGTATCTGTGGGGGCCCGACGGGAGCGTGCTGGTCTACGTGGCCGCGAGCGAGTTCACCTTCGGGCGGCGCAACAGCGCCTTCTTCTCGGCGGGCAGCGGCGGCTCCTCGGTCGCGGCCAAGGTCTTCGACCAGCCCTCCCCGCGGCCCGCGCGGATCAGCCGGGGCTACTTCCTGGGCAAGTTCGAGGTCAGCTGGGCTCAGTACCAGCGCTACCTGGAGGCCACGGGCCAGGAGCGGATCCCGCAGCGCTACCGCGTGGCCTACCGGGCGACGACCCTCCCGGGTCAGGCCGAGTCGGTGCCCAGCGACGCCGTGCCCGGGGACGAGGCGCCGGTGTTCGACGTCAGCTGGGGCGACGCGCGCGCCTACTGCGAGTGGGCCGGGCTGCGCCTGCCGACCGAACTCGAGTGGGAGCTCGCGGCCCGCGGGCCCAAGGGCCGCAGCTACCCCTGGGGCGAGGAGCCCGCCGGCCCGGCGCGGGTCAACGGCTTGTTCAAGGACGACCCGCATCCGCTCCTGGCGCCGGCTCGCAACGCGGTCTACCGCGGCGAGGCCCCCTGCGGCGCCTTGCACATGGCGGGCAACGTGAGCGAGCTGACCCAGGACAGCTTCCTGCCGATCCCCGCCGGCGAGCTGCGCGACTACTCCAACCTGGCCGAGTCCCCCGACGTGGTGGTGCGCGGCGGCAACTGGAGCCGGGACATTCCCCAGAGCTTCTTCGCCTCGCTGCGTGAAGCCTTCAACCGCGAGACCCGCTCCAACATCGTCGGCTTCCGCGTCGCGCTCTCCGAGTAGTCAGGCCAGTCCAACTCTCGGAGGGCTATCGCAGCGCGCTCGCCAGGAACTCGGGCGAGCCGCCTCCCTCTTCGCTCAGGCCGAGGCGCCGCGGCGCCGTGGCCTGGTCCGGGAGGTAGGGACGAGCCAGACCTGATCCGGGCTCGCGCCTACTTGGACTCTCCCAGGTTCGCGCCGCCCGGCTCCAGGAGCGAGGTCGCGTCGCCGAAGCCGACCGTGTTGGCGAGCTGGCGCCAGGTCCGCGCCCGCGCGGCGCGGAAGGACTTGGCCTTCCCCGCCTCGCCGCTCTCGGCGTAGGCCGAGAGGGCGTCGCACTGCTGGACCAGGCCCTCGAGGATCCCCTGGAAGGCGGTCAGCGCCTTGTGGTCGGCGGGGGTCAGCTGGATCTGGCGGCGGAGCTGCTTGAGCTGCTGGAGGTTGACCTCGACCATGCCCTTCACCCCGCCCAGGCGGACGCGCACGTAGGTCTTGTCGTAGGCGCCCGCCCGGAAACCGTCGGCCAGGGCGCCCACGAAGCCGCAGGCCGTGTAGCACTCGGCGGCCATGGCTCCGCCCAGCGCGGTCAGGCGCGCGTCGTCTTCGTCCTCGGCGGGGGCCTCAGGAGAGGGAGCCGGGGTCGCCTCCTGCGCGGCGGCGGGGCCAGCGGGTGCGAGCCACGCGCCCGCCAGGGCGGCGAACGCGAGGGCCAGAGGGAGCTGCCAAGGGGTGCGGCGCTGCATGATTCCTCCCAGGTGGGGGTCGTCAGTTCTCTTCGATCTTGTCGCGCTTGAAGAGCCCGGTGATCGAGCGGATCAAGCGGGTCGTGAAGCTCTCCGACTTCGCCTGCCCGCCGCCGCCTCCGCCCTGCAGGTCGGAGCGGATCTCGCGCAGCAGCTCCAGGGCGGCCGCGGCGTCGGCCGGGCGCAGCTCGGGGTCCTTCTCGAGCAGGCGGCGGACCAAGCGCTCGATCGGCTTGGGGAAGGGCGCCGCGGCGGGGTTGGCTTCGTCGAGGGGGCGCGCGCGCGAGTTGACCGTGTCGCTCAGCATGTCGCGCAGCGAGCGGCTGGGCGGGAAGGGGAGCTGGCCGGTCAGGAGCTCGTAGAGGATCACGCCGCAGGCGTAGACGTCGTGGCTGGTCTTGATCAGGTCGGGCTCGAGCACCGCCTCGGGGGCCACGTACTGCGGCGTGCCCGAGAGCTTGCCGCGCATGGTCTGGAAGAACTGCTCGGCCTCGCCCTCGTCGCCGTCGAGGAAGCGCGAGATCCCGAAGTCCACGATCTTGACGTGGTCGCTGCCCATGCGCTCGAGGACCTGCAGGTTCTCGGGCTTGAGGTCGCGGTGCACGATGCTCGCTCCGTGGACGGCGGTCAGGCCCTCGAGGAGCTGCTCGAGCAGTCGCAGCGAGCGCTCGATGTCCTGCGCGCCTTCCCGCACCAGGATCCCCTTGAGCGAGTCGCCTTCGAGCACCTCCATCACCATGTAGCTGCTCTGGTCCGGCAGGTCGCCGTGGTCGAAGACCTCGATCACGTGGGGGTGCGTGATCCGCTGGCTGACCGCGATCTCGCGCTCGAAGCGACCGCGGACCTCTTCGGTCACGGGGCCCTGCATCAGCTTCAGGGCGACCTCGCCTCGCTGCGGGTCCTGCGCCAGATAGACGATCCCCATGGCGCCGCGGCCCAGCTCGCGCGCGACCTGATAGCGGCCGGCGATCGTGTGGCCAGGCTGCGAGCCGCCCTGAACCATGCCGGGGCCGGGGTCCGCGGGCTGAGGCGGCGCGGGGTCGGCTTGGCCGGGCGCGCCGAGGTTGCCGACGTCCATTTGCATGGTGCCGAAGGGGTCGCCTGGCGGCGGCCCTCCCTGCGGGGCTGGCGGCTTGAGCCCGCTCGCCACGCCTGCGGGGAGGGTGATCGTGCGCTCGCTGTCGTCGCCGGAGAGGCCGCCCGAGACGGGGGCCCCGGGCGCGAGCTTGCTGGGGTCGAGCGCGCCCGGAGCGGGGCGGATCCCGGGGTTGATCACACCCGAGCCCGCGGGGTTGGTCGCCCCCGGGCCTGCCAAGCCGGGGATCACTCCGGAGGCGCCCACGTTGACGGGGCCGGGGCTCTGTCCAGGGAGCGCGATGTCGAAGCTGAGCTCGTCGTCTTCGTCGTCGCTGCTCGCCTGGCCCGGCTTGAGCATCATGGTCTGGAGGTTGTCCTCCTGGCCTTCGCCGTAGACGCCCGGCGAGCCGCCCCTGCCCGGGCCTGTCGGCGCGTTGAGGTCCTGCTCGCTGTAGGTCGGCAGCCGGCCCGAGATCCGCGCGTCCTGGTTGCTCGCGTCGGGCGGGGGTCCGAGGACCGGCGCGAAGCGGCGCTGCGTGTTCTTGGCGACCAGCTGCGCGTCCTCCTGCTGCAGCTCGCCCCGGGTGCGGCTCAGCAGGTCCTGGTGCTGGTTGGGCTGCAGGCGGCCCTCGCGGACCAGGCGCTCGCCGAGCAGCCAGCTGAAGCCCGCCGTGGCCTGCTCCTGAGCCAGCGCGGTGAGCTGATCGGGGGGGAAGCCCTCGCGCTGGAGCAGCGCCCGGTAGCGCTCCTCTCCGCGCTGGCGGAGGTAGCGCTGGGCCATGTTGTGCAGCCCGCGCGCCTTGTCCATGGGCATCGAGAGGCGCTCGTGGAGGGCGCGCACCAGGGGCAGCCGCTCGGGCGAGCGCGCCAGCTCGGCGAGGAGGGCGCGCAGCTGCTCGGTCTCGACCAGCGAGTAGCGCTTGGCCTGGGTCGCGACGTAGAGATCCTCCAACGTGATCATTAGAGGACGATCTTCCCCAGGATCGCCGGCTTGTGGGCGCCGGTCGCGGCGGGGAGGTTGCTGGGCAAGCCCTGAACCGTCTCGTTGGCCAGGAGGCAGAAGGCGACGGCCTCCTTGGCGTCGGCCGAGAAGCCGAGCTCGAGCTCGTCGAAGGAGCGCACGGGCGCCACCTCGCGCAGCTCCTCGCGCAGCGCCGCCATAAGGGTCTGATTGTGAACCCCGCCCCCGGACACGATCACCTCGTCGACCCCACCGTAACGCGGCAGCACGTGCTCGCGATAGGCGTCGGCGACGCTGCGCGCGGTGAAGGCCACGACCGTCGCCAGGAGGTCGATCAGACGCGCCGGGTCGTAGGACTCGATCAGGGCGCGTGAGTAGGGCTCGCCGAACTGCTCGCGGCCCGTCGTCTTGGGGGCGGGCTTGCTCAGGTAGGGGTGGCGCAGGAGCTCGCTGAGGGTCGCTTCGTCCACCTCGCCCAGGCGCGAGTAGGCTCCGTCGCGGTCGCAGGCGCCCTCCTCCTGGAGCAGGGCGGAGGCCACCGCGTCGATCACGAGGTTGCCCGGGCCGGTGTCGAAGGCCAGCGACTCGCCGGGGTCCGCCCGCACAGCGGTCACGTTCGCGATCCCGCCCAGGTTCTGGAGCAGCCGCGTCTGGCCAGGGCGCGCGAAGAGGCAGTGATCCAGGTAGGAGACCAGCGGAGCGCCCCCGCCGCCGCAGGCGATATCGCGCGGGCGGAAGTCGCACACCACGACCTTGCCGGTCCGCTCGGCGATCACCGAGCCCTCTCCGATCTGGAGCGTCGAGGGGGTGCCCTGGGTGCGGTCGACGTGCCAAATGGTCTGCCCGTGGCTCGCTACGAGGTCGACCTCGCTCAGGGGGACCGCGGCCGCTTCGCACACCGCCTCGACCGCGTCGGCGAAGGCCTCGCCCAGGGCGGCGTTCAAGGTGCACACGTCGGCGACGCTGCCGCCGATCGTCGCTTCGATCTCGCCGCGCAGCGCGGAAGTGTAGGGAGTGGTCAGGAAGCCGAGCTGGCGGATCTGGACCTCAGCTCCGCTCCCGCTCAGCTCGCACAGGGCCGCGTCGATCCCGTCCAGGGAGGTGCCGCTCATGAGCCCCACGATTCGGCGGGTCGGCGCGTTGGCGATCCGGTTCAGCTCCGCCAGGCGGCTCACGCGCCCTCGCCTGCCGGGGACGAGCGCAGCGCGCGCCGCAGGTGGCCCCCGCTC
>CALDQK010001235.1 GCA_937911525.1 uncultured bacterium | reverse complement strand
TCAGCCCCTCCTCGGCCTGCTGCAGGGCCTCGTCGGTGCGGCCGAGCTGAAGCAGCGCCTCGGCGCGACAGCCGAGACCGACTCGGTCACCCGGCCGCTCCTTCAGGACGCGCTCGGCGAAGCGCAGGCCGGCCTCGCCGTCGTTGGCCAGGAGCGCCGCGCGGGCGCCCGCTCGCCAGCGAGGGAGCGCCGCCAACCCCTCCTCCTCGACCTCGCGCTCGAGCTGCTCGAGGTAGCGCTCGTGGGCCTGCAAGCCGCGCCAGATCCGCTCGCGGGCCTTGACGTGCTCGAGCTCCCGGTTCTCGTCGCCCGAGAGCGAGCGCAAGATCTCCAGCGCGCCGTTGGTGAGCATCTCGGAGTCCGCGTAGGGCGGCAGCGTCGCGCGAAGGTGCGTGCTGTGCACCCAGGCGTCCCTGGGCGCCAGGGAGATCGCGCGCTGGAACTCCCGCCGCGCCTCGGCGAAGCTCCCCTCCCTGACGCGAACCTCAGCGCTCCGCGCGTGCAGCCAGCCAGCGTCGGGCTGGGCCTCGAGCGCGGCGTCCAGCGCAGCTCGCAGCTCGGCCAAGGGCTCGTCGGCGAGGTAGGCCCGCAGCGCCCGCGCGACCGGATCGCGCGGCTCCGCGAGGGCCGCCAAGGCCTTGCCCTCGTAGCCCAGACGCAGCCAACCACGCGCGAGCAAGCTCCCCCGGGCTTCGCCGAGCTCCAGCTGGAGGTCTGGCGGAGGAGTGAAGCCCTCGCTCGCCTCCATGACGCCGAGCAGACTCAGCGCGAAGCTGGGGCGCTCGCCCAGGATCGTCTCCACCAGGGTCACGTCGAGGTCCCTGCGGATCCGCTCCAGCTGCTCCCGCAGCTCGGCCAGGGCCGCGGGTTGGCCCTGAGCCTCCACCGAGGCCAGGCGAGCGCGGCACGTCTCGACGCCCGCTCGGGCCGCGGCGTGCGCGCTGAAGAGCGTCGGGCGGCTCGTCCCTGCGCCGAGCCCCGCCAGCGGCAGCGCCGAGCGGCACTGACCGCGGAAGTGCCCCAGGTGCGAGAGGCCCTCCGCGACCAGCGAGAGGCCCTCGGCGGAGAGCTCCGCCTGGACCTGGGCGCGCGCGGCGGCGGCCTCCTCGGCGCGCACCACCTCGTGCTCACGCTCCACCTCGTCGGTGGCGCGGCGCACCCGCTGCTCCTCGAGGTAGATCAAGCCCGCCGCCACGAAGATCAGGGTCACCAGGAGCGCGAAGCCGACGCCGGTCGCGATCACGGCGACGCGGTGACGGCGCACCAGCCGCAGCATGGCCTCCTTGGCGCTCTCCTCGTAGACGCTGACCCGCTCTCCGTCCAGGAAGGCCCGCACGTCGTCGGCCAGGCTCGCCGCGTCGACGTAGCGCCCGCGGGGCTCGCGGGCCATGGCCTTGAGCACGATCGCCTCGACCGCAGGAGGGATCTCGTTGCCGGGGGCGCGCACGCTCGGGTCGGGGGGCGGGCCCTCGATCAAGCGCCGCAAGCACTGATAGGTGCTCCCGCGATAGGGCGCCTCGTAGGTCAGGAGCTCGTAGAGCAAGGAGCCGAGCGCGTAGACGTCGGCGCTCCGGTCGAGGTCGGCGTCGCTGTCCGCCTGCTCGGGCGGCATGTAGGCCGGCGTGCCCACGATTTGACCCTCGATCGTGAGGTCTCCGTCCAGCTCGGTGATCTGCGACCCCTCCGGCGCGCCGATCAGCGACTGGCTGCGAGCCATGGCCAACGACGCGCGCAGGCGCGACTGGATCGTCTCGTCGTCCATGGTCGCCGTCGCGCTGCCCCCCTCGCTCACCTCCTCGCCGATCGCCTTGGCCAGGCCCCAGTCGAGCAGGAGCACCTGGTCGGCGTCGCTGACCATCACGTTGGCCGGCTTGAGGTCGCGGTGGATCACCCCGCGCGCGTGCGCGTAGGCGACCGCCTCGCACACCTCGAGGAAGAGGCGCAGCAGGCGCCGCAGGGGATAGGCGGCGAGGGCCTCGGGCTCCTGAGCGACCAGGCGCTTGCGGATCTGCTTGAGGTCCTGGCCGGCGACCAGCTTCATGACCAGGTAGAGCTTGTCGCCGTCGACGCCGAGGTCGTGGACCGAGATCACGTTGGGGTGGTTGAGCTGCCCCGTGATCTGGGCCTCCTCGACGAAGCGCGCCCGGTCGTTGTTCTTGCCGCTCTTGAGCAGCGTCTTGACCGCCACCTCGCGGTGCAGCGCCGTGTCGAGCGCCCGGACCACGCGCCCCACACCGCCGCGGCCGAGCTCCTCGATCACCTCGTAGCGCCCAGCGATCGTGTCGCTCACCGGGCCCGCTCCTCGCTCAGACCCTGCCAGTCCCAGATCTCGTGAGCCGTGTAGATCCGCGGCACGCTCAGCTCGCGCACCGGGTCCTCGACCGAGCTGAAGGCCTGCAGCGCCTGCTCGGCCCCGAGCTGACGCAGGCGCTCGACGATGATCTCGAGCGCCGGCCCGTTGAGCGCCTCGTTCCCGCTCCCCTCGGACAGGCTGACCATGCCGATCACGCGCAGCGCGTCGAGGTGCGGGCCCGGGTGTTGGGGCTGCTGGCGCAAGAAGAGGCGCGCCCCGGTCAGCGCCAGCAGGCCCTCCTTGTAGCCCCCCGGCGCCCACCCCACCGAGCGCTTGGCCTGGCTCAGCGCCTGCAGCTCCTGGCGCGGGTCCGCGCCCGCCGCCTCGAGGTGGACCGCGATCCCGAGGTGCAGGATCGCCGCGAACTGGTTCCCCTGAATCGCCTGCGGCGGGCCGGCCATGGGCCCCAGCAGCTGCAGGAACGAGCGCGAGTCGATCCGCCGATCCGTGGCGAAGCGGAGCAGGTCGTTGAGGAACACACTCGGCTCGGCCAGGCTCCCCTCCCCCCGCGTCCAGCGCAGGCTGTCCTCGAGCGCGCGGGCGGCCCCCGAGAAGTCGCTCCCCAGGGCGCGCTGCCAGGCGTCGAGCAGCTTGGCGAGCGGCTGATAGTCTTCAGGGACCTCGAGCGAGCTGACGTCGAGGCGCGGGTCCTGCCCCCGCGCCAGACGCGCGCGCGCCAGCGCCAGCCGGAGCCGATCGTGGAGGTGCGCCTCGGGGTGCCGCGGGACCCTCGGCTGCGGCCTCGCCAGCGCGTTCTCCAGGAGCGGGATCGTGCTCGCGTAGCGACCGATCCCCTGCAGCACGGTCGCCAGCGCCAGAGGCGGCTCGGGCCGGCGCGAGGTGCGGCAGATCTCGCGCAGGGCGCCCAAGGGCCAGCCCCCCTTGTGGCGGGAGGGCGCGTGCGCTCCCCACTTGCGGAAGAAGCTCGGGATATAGGCCGCGTAGGGCTCCGGGTCGCTCGGGTCGAGCAGGATCGCCCAGTAGAGGTCGCGCCAGATCCCCTTGATCCCGCGGCCGCCGCTGACCTCCTTCCCCTCGTCGTCGAGCAGCGTGGTCTTCCGACCGACGCCGGGACCGGTCGCGACGATCCCCAGCCGCCCGCGCAGGGTCCGGACCTGCGCCACGTGCGGGAGGACCTCCGCGATCCGGGCCATTTGATCGATCCGCCGCTTGACGTGCTTGGAGCGGTGCAGGCGCGGCGGGCGCAGGTAGGACTTGCGCCGCGCAGCCTGCTCCAGCTCGGGCAGCTCTCCCTCCACCTGGGAGATCGTCTCCCAGGGGCCGCCGATCTCGCCCAGCCGCTGAATCGCCTCGCGCTCGCGCTCCGCGGCGCCCCGCCCCGGCAGACGCCGGGCCGCGAGGAAGAGCAGCAACCAGGCGTCGGGCTCCCGCGGGCGGAGCTCGGTCAGGCGCGAGAAGTCCTCGAGCGCCAGATCGGGCCGGGGCTGGACCGGGTCGTAGAGCAGGCGCCGCCCGCGGGCCAGGTAGAGCTGCGCTCGCAGCCCGTCTCGCAGGGCGCGCTCCTCGGGGGCCGCGCTCCCCTCGCCTTCGATCAGGCGCTCCGCCTCACGGAAGGCGCCCACGCCGCCGTGGGCCAGGGCGCGCGTGATCGCCCGCCCCGCCTCGCGCACCAGCTCGCCCGTCAGACCTTCGGCACCGTTCTCCTCGATCGC
>CALDQK010001234.1 GCA_937911525.1 uncultured bacterium | reverse complement strand
CCCGAAGACGCAGAAGGCGCACGCCAAGGCCCGCAAGGCGCGCAAGCTGCAGGACCAGCGCGACGCCGCGCGGCGCGCCACCGCCGCGCCCATCCAGTTTGGCGTCGCGGCCTCGGGCGAGGCCGAGGAGCTGCCCACGGAGGGCGCGCGGTGCGTGCGGGTGTGACTGGTTGAGCGGTGCGCGCGGGCGGCGCTGGCGGTCGTGGACGCCTTCCGCGAGGTCGAAGCGCGCGCCTCGGCCGGGGGCGCGAAGCCGGCCGACGCCGAGCGGCTCGAGGCCTTGCTCGGGGAGCAGGGGCACGACCCGGCCTTGGCGACCTGGGCCGCGCGGATCTTGTCCCTGCCGCGCAGCGAGGTCCCGCCCGAGCGGGTGGAGGCGATCCTGGAGCGCTCGATCGCGCTGCACCCGCTGGAGCTCGAGCCCTACTGGGAGCTCCACCGGCGCGAGGTGCCGGCCGACGCGCTCGAGCCGCGCTCGCCCGCCCTGGAGCGCTACCTCGCCGCTCAGCGCGCGGCCGGCGGCGAACCTGCGGACGAGGTCGCCCGCGCGGCCCAGGCGCGGGCAGCCCTGCGAGCGGGGCGCTTCCCCGCCGCGCTCGAGGCCAGCGAGCAGGGGCTGGAGCTCGCGCCCAGCTACCCCCTCTTGCACGTCCTGCGGGGGGAGGCCCTCTTGAAGCTCGCGCGGGAGGAGGAGGCCGCCGAGGCGCTGGGGCGGGCGATCGAGCTCGACCCGGGCTTCGCCGCGGCCTACTGCGTGCGGGGGAGGCTGCGGCACCACCTGGGTGACGACTCGCGGGCCGTCGACGACTTGACCGAAGCCGTGCAGTTGACGCGACAGGATTGGCGGGCGCTGTTGCTGAGGGGCGAGGCACTCGTCAGCGCCGGTCACGGCTATTGGGGCCTCCGAGACGCGGCCCGCGTGCTCCAGATCGAGTCGCTCTCCAGCGAGTTTCGCCTGCGCGCTGAGCTCGTGCGGGCCCGGGGCGCCTTCCTGGCCAACGACCTGCGCCGCGCCGCGGAGCTCTTGCAGGCCGAGCTGAGCCGCTCGAGCGACGCGCGGGCCAGCGCCTGGCTGGCGCGCGTGCGGGCCCGCCAGGCGCTGGAGGGCGCCGCGCAGGCGCGGCGGACCAACGCCCCCGCCGAGGAAGCCGCCTCCCTCGCCGGGCAGGCGGCCCGCCTCCTGAGGGGGCTGCTCGAGGCCAAGCAGGGAGAGCTGGGGCGCGAGCTCGAGGCGGTCGGGGTCCTGACCCAGGTCGAGCTCTTGGGGTGCCAGGCCCTGCTGGACGGGATCGACTCGGCGCAGGGCCAGGCGCACATGGCAGACGCGGAGCGCCTCCTGCTGCGATTGATCGCCAAGGCGCCCCACCGGGTGGAGCCATGGCTGACGCGGGCGCGGCTCTGCTTCTTGCGCGGGCGACGCGAGGAGGCGCTCGACACGCAGCGCGAGGCTGCGCGGCGCTTCCCTTGGGACCCGCGTCCCCGCGAGCGCGCGGGCTTCTTGCTCTTCCTCCTCGGCCGGCGCGCCGAAGGGCTGGCCGCGTGGCGGGAGGCGCTCGCGCGCAACCCGACCCTGGTCTCGGTGCGCCTGCTCCTCGTCGAGGAGCTGCTGCGAGAGGGGCGGCGCGAGGAGGCCCTCGACCAGCTCCGCCAGCTGGTGTTCTATGCCCCAGACCTGTGGCAGGGTCACGTGCGCCTGGGGCGGCTGCTCGCGACGCTGGGGGAGCGGGAGGCCGCTCGTCGGGCCTACGAGCGGGCGCTGGCCCTCGAGCCCCCCGCGCCCGTGCGGGCTCGAGTCGAGCAGGCGCTGCGAGGGCTTCGCTGAGAGGCGCCGAGGCGGAGGCCTGGCTGCGGGCGCAGCTGAGCGCGGGGCGACTCACGCCGGAGGCCGCTGGGCGAGTGTGGGCGCGAGTCCAGGAGGGGGCGGGGCTGCGTGAGGCCTTGGGCGCGCTGGGCTTCGCGGACCTCGCCAGGGAGTCAGCGGGGGCGGCGAGTCTGGCGCCGTCCCCGGGAGCGGCCGAGGCGCCCCTGCAGCCGCTCGCCGTCGCGGGCGAGCGCTGGCGCGCGCTCGGCGAGCCCCGCTTGCTCCTGCACGCCGAGCGCTGGGTGAGCGAGGGCGGAGCGCTGGCCCGGGACCGGGCGCTGGGGCGCGCGGTCGAGCTCCGCCGCGAGCCCGCCCCGGCGGAGGCCTTGCGCCGCGAGGGCGAGCTGCGGGCGCGCCTCGATCACCCGGTGATTCCGCCCTTGCTGGAGCTGGGCCTGGCCCCCAGCGGGGAGCTGCTGCTGGTCTGCGCGCCGGCCCTGGGAGAGCCCCTGGCGGCCAGCCTGGGGCGCGCCGACCAGCGAGCCAGGCACCTGCGCGCCCTGGTCGACGTCGCCGAGGCGCTGGCCCACGCCCACGGACGCGGCGTGCTCCACGGGGGCCTGAGCGCGGAGGTCGTGATCCTGGGCGAGCACGGCGAGACGCGGCTCGTGGGCTGGGGCGCGGCGCGCGCGGGTCAGGACGCAGCGGGGGACCAGCGCGCCCTGGCGCGCTTGCTCGGCGGCGTCCTCGGCGAGCGCGCCCCTCGTGAGCTGTGGTCGCTGGCGGCGAGCGAGGGCGGCCTCTCGGCAGCGGGCTTCGCTGGAGAGCTGCGGCGCTACCTGGCCGGGGAGCCGCTGGACTCCCACGCCTATGGGGCGGGCGAGCGCCTGGCGCGCGCTCTGCGCCGCCGGCCGCGGGCGGTGCTCGTGTTCGCCCTGGGCGTCCTGGCGAGCCTGGGGGCGGGGCTGCCGGCTGGGGCCTTGGCGGCCGCGCGAGCGCAGAGCCTGGCGGAGGCCGAGCTGGCGGGGGCCCGGCTCGAGCGGGCCGAGGCCGCGCGCGCGGCCGAGGAGGAGGCGCGCCGCCGGAGCGAGTCGCTCCAGCGCGAGACCCGGGAGCTGCTCGCGGCCGTGGCGCGCAGCC
>CALDQK010001233.1 GCA_937911525.1 uncultured bacterium | reverse complement strand
CGCGCATCTTCCCCTGCCCGATCACGTCGTGGATCGTGACGATGTTGGGGTGCGGCAAGCGGGCGACGGCCCGGGCCTCGCGCATGAAGCGCTCCACGTCCTCGCTGCGCGTCTGGCCGCGGGGGAGGAACACCTTGAGGGCCACCGAGCGCTCGAGCGAATACTGGGTCGCGCGGTAGACGGCGATCCCCTGGCGGCTGTGTCCACCGAGGCGGGCTTCGAGGCGGTAGCCCGGGATGACCTCGCGCAGCTTCGACTTGCCCATCTCCGAGTCGAGGCTCGGCGAGACGCTGACCGACTCGCTGGCGGAGCTCTCCAAGGTCGAGGCCTCGAGGGTCCCGCTCGCCGACGCGTCCTTGCGCTCGGCGGACTTGCCCAGGCGCGCTCGATAGAGCTCGCGGTCCTCCTCGGTCTCGATCAGGACCCGGATCTTGGTCTCCCCCAGCGCGATCGTGTCGCCGTCGGCGAGCTTGCGGGAGCCCTCGACCCGCTCCTCGTTGACGAAGGTCCCGTTGCCGCTCTGAGCGTCACGCAGGGTCAAGCCCTCGGTCGTGACGTCGATTCGGCAGTGAACCCGGGAGGCCTGGGGGTCGCGGACGCGCAAGGTGTTGCTCGCGGCCCGACCCAAGAGAATGACGGGGCCCGCGCTCGCGTCGAGCACCTTGCCCACGTCTCGCCCATTCAGCACGTAGAGCTCAGCCAGCATGACCACGGGATTGTAGCGCAGAGGGGCTCACGACACGCGCTGTGAAGGGTTTATGCGATTGCACCGCTGGCATTGGACCTATATAGTCCCAGCGATTGGGAGGAGTCTGTGCCAACTCCTGAAGACGACGTGCAGTTCGCAGACGAGCTGCCCGACGACGACGCGGAAGCTGGTAACGAGGGCGGGTTCGCTGATCCCAGCGACACAGGCCTCGACTACGCCGCTGAAGCCGCGACCGACGACGACATGTACGACCCCGACTTGAGCGGGAGCGGCGTGGAGGAGTTCGCTGACGACGCTGGCGATGGCGCCAGCTACGGCTTCGAATCCGCTGGGTCGACGGCTCGCTTCAACAAGAACGGCGTCGACTCGGCGGTCGCGGGCGTCCTCTCCGAGGCGGCCGAAAAGACCGACGACGACCTCTACGAATACGACGGCAGTCAAGACGGCGGCAGTGACCTCTCCTACGCGGAAGAGGCCAACCCGGCCAGCTCAGACAGCGACCTCTACCCACCCGAGACCCTCCAGGGGGCCCGAGAGGACGTCGGCTTCGCCGAGGACGCTGGGGCGACCAGCTTTGGCGCTGCGCCCGCTGAGGACTACGCGGCCGGCGACGACCCCGCCTACGGCGAGGACGGCGGCTACGACGACGACTACGCCGCGGGCGATCAATACGCGGGCGACGACTACCAGGCTGGCGACCAATACGCCGGCGACGACTACCAGGCCGGTGACGACTACCAGGCTGGCGGCGACTACCAGGCCGGTGACGACTACCAGGCCGGTGACGACTACCAGGCTGGCGGCGACTACCCGGCCGGTGACGACTACCAGGCCGGTGACGACTATCCGGCCGGCGGCGACTATCAGGCTGGCGGCGACTACCCGGCCGGTGACGACTACCAGACCGGTGACGAGCACGAAGTCGCCCAGGGCTTCGGGTCCGTCGAAGACGAGGAACCTGCTGAAGCGCAAGGTTTTGCGTCGGTCGAAGACGAAGAGCCGGCGGAGGCTGCGGGCTTCGGATCGGTCGAGGACGAGGAGCCGGCGGAGGCCGCCGGGTTCGGATCGGTCGAGGACGACTCCGAGGAGACCGACGCTAAGTCTGGCGACGGAAAGAACTTCCGTTCCGGCCTCGTCTCGAAGTCGGCGATCGACGATATCTTCAGCCGGGCCGCCAGGCTCAAGCGCGACGACTGAGCGCCCCTCAGCCGGCCAAATCAAGCGGCTGGCACCCCGAGAGATACGTCACCGCTTGGTCATCATCGACCGCCTTGACCCCGAGTTTGCTACGCGCATAGAATGCGCCCCACCTAACCCACGGATCGGCTGAGCGCGCAGCGGATCTACTCCGAGAAGCCAAGTCCCAGCGGGACGAGTTTGGAGTTCCATGAGTCTCCTCGCGAAGGTTTTCATCGTCTTGCAGACGATCCTTGTCATGGTCTACCTGGGCATGACTGCCTCGCTCTACCAACACCGTCGGGATTGGCGCACGGGCTACATGAAGCTCAAGTCGCGCTACTCCACCATGGTGGCTCGCAGCTCGAAGGAGATCGACGCGCTGCGCAACTTCGTCAAGGCGAAGAACGAGCTGGTCAGCGCCAAGGAGCGCGAGGTCAGCTTCCTCAAGACGCAGCTCGACGAGCAGATCCGCGAGAAGCAGGGTCTGAGCAGCCGCCTCCGCCAGAAGACCTCGGACTTCCAGCGTGAGCTCGACAACAACTCGCGCCTGAGCCAGCGCGTCGAGCAGGTCATGCGCCAGAACGAGCGCCTGAACACCCGCAAGAGCGAGCTCGAGAGCGACCTCGAGAAGGCGACCAGTCGCCGCGAGATCGCGGAGGGTCAGGTCGCCCGCCTGACCAACCTCTCGACCCAGCTCGAGCAGGACATCGCCAACCTGCGCGAGACCTACGTCACGACCCGCAAGAAGCTGCGCGAGAAGGAGCTCCTGATCGCCTACGCCGAGAACCAGGGCGTGAACTTCGCGTCGCTGCTCCCCGGCCCGCCGGTCCCTGCGATCGACGGCACCGTGGTCGCGGTCAAGAACGACCTCTCGCCTGGCCTGGTCCTGCTCTCGGTCGGCGCCGACGACAAGGTCGAGGCGGGCTTCCGCTTCTCGATCTATCGCGGCAACAAGTTCGTGGGCAAGGTCGTCGTCGAGCGCGTCCTGCGCGACTCGGCCGGCTGCCGGATCCTCTTCACCAGCGAGGGTGAGGAGATCAAGCAGGGCGACAACGCCGCCACGCGGCTGCAGTAAGGGAGGTCTCTATGTCCGACGAGCAGGAGATCATCTCGAGACCGCCCAGCCACCCGATCGCCACGACCCTCCTGATCGTGAGCATGATCGCGACCGGCCTGGCGATCTTCATCGTCTACCAGGAGCTCTTCGTCGAGTATCTGCCGACGCCGGCTCCCGGTCAGCCCGCGGGGGACTACCCCTCCAAGAAGATCGCGGAGGGTCACTTCCACGATCACTACAAGCGGGACAAGGCCTTCAAGCACTCCGGCAATCTCATGGCCGACATCGAGGAGGAGCTGGGGATCAAGGCTGGCTCGGGTCCTGGCGGCGACATGGGCACGCCGACCGGCGGCATGGGCGACGGCTAGGACAGCCGCTAGCCTCTCTTCAGGGAGCCCCAGCGATTCGCTGGGGCTTCTTTCGTTCCGGAGCGCTGGGGCTCCTCTTCTCGCTTCCCTTTCCGCTCCTCCTCAAGCATTCTGGGGTCATGACGAGCGAGGAGCCCAGGTCGGGCGAGAAGAAGACTCCGGGCGGGAAGAAGCCCTCTGCCTCGCGCATTGGACGGACGGTTCAGCTCGCGAAGCTCGCCACCGGAGCCGGCTCGCGCTTGGCCCTCGGCATGGCCAAGCGGGCGGTCAAGAACAAGAAGGTCGAGGCGGGAGAGCAGCCGCCGCCGCCCAGCGAGGCCGAGCTGGCCGAGCACCGCAAGGCCGCGCTGAAGGCGGTCCAGGTGCTCGGCAACATGAAGGGGCTCGCGATGAAGGCGGGCCAGGTGCTGAGCTACGTCGACGACTGGATGCCAGACGACGTGCGCCCCGCCTACCAGCAGGTGCTCACACAGCTGCAGTCCAAGGCGCCGACGGTCCCCCTCGCCGACATGTTGAACGTGTTCGTCGATGAGGTCGGCGAGCCGCCCGACGAGGTGTTCCAGAGCTTCGAGGACGAACCGATCGCGGCGGCCTCGATTGGCCAGGTCTATCGGGCCGTACTGCCCAGCGGCGAGCGGGTCGCGGTCAAGATCCAGTATCCCGGGATTCGAGAGGTGATCGAGAGCGACCTGCGCAACCTCTCGACCCTCGAGACGGTGCTGCGGAAGTCGACGATGGGCCGCTTCGACATCACGGCCTCGCTGCGCGACATCCAGCTCAAGATCACCGAAGAGCTCGACTACGAGCGCGAGGCGAACAACCAGCGCCGCTTCGCCGAGATCTACCGCGACCACGATCAGATCGTGATCCCCAAGGTCTACGACGAGTTCTCCAGCGCGCGGGTGCTGACGACCGAGCTCGTCGAGGGCGAGACCTACTACGAGTTCCGCGAGCGGGCTCCCCAGGAGGAGCTCAACCGCACCGCGCGCGTGCTCTACGAGTTCGTGTTCGGGACCTTCCACCGCCACGGGCTCTTCAACGCGGACCCCCACCCTGGCAACTACGTGTTCCTCGGCGACGGGCGGGTGGCCTTCCTCGACTTCGGCTGCGTGCAGGACTTCCCGATCGAGGTGCCTGCCTCCTTCGCGCGCATGCTGCGGCTGCTCTGGACCGGCGACGAAGCTGGCGTCCGTGAAGGGCTGCCGCCCGCCTTCGGCTACCCCGGCGAGGCGAGCGAAGAGATGAAGGACTTCCTCTTCGACTACACCACCTACCTCTGGCGCCCCGTGCTCGAGGATCGCTCCTTCCGCTACACCGAGGACTACACGCGAGAGGTCTACGAGAAGTCGCAGAAGGGCGTGAAGCTGGGGGTCAAGGTCACGCTCACCGAGGGCTACCCCGACACCGAGCACCGCGGGCTGATCATGCTCAACCGGCTGCAGTTCGGCTTCGCGTCGATCCTGGCGGGGCTCGAGGCCGAGTCCAACTGGTACCGGCTGATCGACGAGCTCTGCCCCTAAGGGACTTTTCGTCCCTTAGATGGGTGGGCGGGGGGGCGTTGACTGGGTGGGGGCGGGGAGGGCGTGTGAGGGCGCCAGCGCGTCCAACCGTCGTGGTTTGGTACTCGAGACTCTGCGGAGCGTGCCTCGCGCTGCAAGAGGGCCGCAGACAACCGTAGGGTGGATACCAAGGCGGTTCGCCGATCACCCCCAGATCGCCAAGCCCAGCGGGTGGATCCCGGAGCCTCCGCCGACCCTCTCGCCCCCGCTGCTCCTACAAGACCAAGCGGGTGGATCCCAAAGCGCCTCCGCCGACCCTCTCGCCCCCGCTGCTCCTACAAAACCAAGCGGGTGGATCCCAAAGCGCCTCCGCCGACCCTCCAGCCCCGGCCCACCAACCAGCTCTCCGCCCGCCCATCTAAGGGACGAAAAGTCCCTTAGCTCTTGAGCTCCTCGGCGAAGCGGCGGGCGAGGTCGAGGGAGGAGATCAGGCCGACGACCTTGTTGTCGTCGTCGGTCACGATCACGCGGTGGATCCCCTTCCAGACCATGGTCTCGCAGACCTGGTGCAGGGGGTCGTCGGGCCGGCAGCTGAACACGACCGGAGTCATGACGTCGTGGACGCGACGGTCGAGGAGCGAACGCATCAGGGTCCCGACGGCGTTCTCCGACATCTTCTCCTGGAGCATCGCGGCCCGCAGCAGCCGGGTCGTCGCGCCGCGGTCGCGGGGCGAGACCGGGTTTCCGTCCTCGTCGAGGGGCGGGACGATGTGCTCGCCGCTCTGCGGAGGAACGAGCACATAGGCCAGGGCCCGCAGAATGTCGGTCTCCGACACCAGGCCGACCGCCTTGCCCTCCGCGTCGGCCACCGGCACCGCGGTGAAGTGGCTCACGCGGAGCAGGCTGATCAGCTCCTCGACCGGCGTCTCGGGAGAGACGGAGGTCACGTTGGTCGTCATGACGTCGCCGGCTCGGATCACTGGGCTCGCTCCACTTCACGGATCAGCCGCTTCATCTCGGCCACGGCCACACGGATCCCCGTGTAGATCGCGCGGCTCACGATCGAGTGGCCGATGTTGAGCTCTTCGACGCCCTCGATCGCGCAGACCGCTTGGACGTTGTGGTAGTCGAGGCCGTGGCCGAGGGCGAGCTCGAGGCCCAGCTCCCGGGCGCCGCGGGCGGCGGCCTCGAGGCGCGCCAGCTCGTGGGCGCGGGCTGCCCCGCGGGCCTCGGCGTAAGCGCCGGTGTGCAGCTCGATGTGGTCGACGCCAGCGGCGCGGGTCGCCTCGAGCTGAGGCAGGTCAGGGTCGATGAAGAGCGAGACCCCGATCCCAGCGGCGTGGAAGCGCTCGGCGACGGCTCGCACGTGCTCGAGCTGGGAGACCACGTCCAGCCCGCCCTCGGTGGTGATCTCCTCCCGCTTCTCGGGCACGAGGGTCACCTGATCGGGGCGCGCCTCCAGGGCGATCGCCACGATCTCGTCAGCGGCGCCGAGCTCGAGGTTGAGCGGCGTCTGAGCCGTCTCGCGCAGGAGGCGCAGGTCGCGGTCCTGAATGTGACGACGATCCTCGCGGAGGTGGATCGTGATCTGGTCCGCTCCGCCCAGCTCCGCCTCGTGCGCCGCGGTGACGGGGTCCGGTTCACGTCCGCGGCGGGCCTGGCGGATCGTCGCGACGTGGTCGACGTTGACCCCCAGGCGGATCCGGCTCACGCGCTCGACTCCCGCGGGGTCTCATCGCCCCGCGCTAGCTTGGCGGCGACGCTGGGGTCGCTGTCCTCGCCCTCGGCCGGCTTCCCCTCGCCGGCAGGCTCCTCGCCCGGCGTCTCCTCGCCAGCGGAATCCACCTCGGCAGCGGCAGCCCCCGCCTCGTCGCGGCCCGGCTCGTCGGCTCCCTCGGAGTCGTCGCTGCCCGCCTCGTCGCTGCCCGCCTCGTCAGCTCCCTCGGAGTCGTCGCTGGCCGGCTCAGAGCCCTTGGTGTGGTCCGCGCCAGCGGCGTCCTCGCTGGGACGCGGCGGGACGGGCGCGACGGGCTCGCGCAGGATCTCGCGGCCCGCGATCAGGTCGTCGACCTCCTCGCCGCTGACGGTCTCGAAGCGCACCAGGGCGTCGGCGATCCGCTCCAGGGCGCCAGCGTGCTCGGTGATCACCTGCTCGGCGCGCTCGAACTGGTTCGAGATGATCCGCTTCACCTCGTCGTCGATCTGGCGCATCGTGTCTTCGGAGAACTCCTTGACCCGCCCCAGCTCACGGCCGAGGAACACCGTGTCGCTGTCGTTGCTGGCGAACTTGACCGGGCCGAGCTTCTCGCTCATGCCCCACTCGGTCACCATGCGACGCGCCAGCTCGGTGGCCTGCTGGATGTCGTTCTGGGCGCCGGTCGAGAGCTCCTTGGTGTAGTAGGACTCACCGATCCGTCCGCCGAAGGCCATGCAAATGCGGGCTTCGATCATCTTGCGGGTCATCGAGAGCTGATCCCTCTCGGGCAGCGACATCGTCATGCCGAGCGCCCGCCCGCGGGGGACCACCGTGACCTTGTGGAGCGGGTCGCAGCCTTCGACCAGGGCCGCGACCAGGGCGTGCCCCGCCTCGTGGAAGGCCGTGGCGCGGACCTCCTCCTCGACCATGTGCCAGGACTTCTTGGCCCGCCCGAAGCGGATCCGGTCGCGCGCCTCCTCGAGGTCGCGCATCGTGATGTCGTCCTGCCCCTTCACGGCGGCCGCCAGCGCGGCCTCGTTCAGGAGGGCCTCCAGCTCGGCGCCGCTGAAGGTCGGCGTGGCGCGGGCCAGGCGCTTGAGGTCCACGTTGGGGCGCAGCACCTTGTCGCGCGCGTGGACCTCGAGGATCTGGGCGCGCGCCTCGACGTTGGGCATCCCGATCACGATCTGGCGGTCGAAGCGGCCAGGACGCAGCAGGGCGGGGTCCAGGATGTCGGGGCGGTTGGTGGCCGCCATGATGATGATCCCGCGGTCGGTGTCGAAGCCGTCCATCTCGACCAGGATCTGGTTGAGGGTCTGCTCGCGCTCGTCGTGGCCGCCGCCCATGCCGCTCCCGCGCCGGCGCCCGACCGCGTCGACCTCGTCCAGGAAGATGATGCAGGGCGAGGTCTCCTTGGCCTTCTCGAAGAGGTCGCGCACGCGGCTCGCGCCGACGCCCACGAACATCTCGACGAAGTCGGAGCCCGAGACCGAGTAGAAGGGCACCCCCGCCTCGCCCGCCGTGGCCTTGGCCAGGAGCGTCTTGCCGGTGCCCGGAGGCCCGACCAGGAGCACGCCCTTGGGCATCCGCCCGCCCAGGCGCGTGAAGCGCCCCGGATCCTTGAGGAAGGCGATGATCTCCTCGATGTCCTGGCGGGCCTCCTCGACGCCCGCGACGTCCTTGAGGGTCACCTTGACCTTGTCGTTGACCACCTTGTGGCGGCTCTTGCCGAAGTTGATCAGCGAGCCCGGCCCGCCTGGGCCGCGGAACTGACGGAAGAGGAGGAAGTAGAGCACCCCGATCAGGATCAGGGTCGGCAAGAACCAGACGATCAGCTGCGTGAAGAAAGCGTTGGTGTGCTCGGCGTAGACCCGGGTCGTGATCCCTACGTCGCGGTGGAGCTCGCTGATCAACTTCTCGATCCGCAGCGCGGCATCCTTGCTGTTGAAGTTGATCGTGAAGGTCAGCGCATCGCGCTCCTTGGGGGCGAGGTTGCCCGGCCGGAGCAGGACCGTGGCCTGGTCCTCCTTGAAGCGGATCTCCTTGACCTCGTTGCGCTCGAGGAGCTTCTCGAGGTCGGTGATGTCGATCCGCTCGGCGCCGAAGCTGGCGATCCCGTCCTGGGCGCCGAAGAGCAGCAAGAGCATCAGGCCGAACATGATCGCGGCCAGCCAGAGACCACGCTGCGGGCGAGGCGGCTCCTCGCCTTCGCCCGGTCCCTGGCCCCCGCCACCGGGGCGGCCTCGATTGGGGTTGCGGTCCTGCTCTGGTCTTGGCGCCACGGAGCCTCTCGCGCGGTGCTCGCACTGGGCCGGAGCGTCCGGCGTCCCTGGGCGAGCCCTGTGCTGATCGGTGGGGCGAGGTCGGCTTCTTCCTACAGGTGTAGCAGAGACCGAGATTTAGGGCTCCTCGCCCGGGTCTAGGAATGCCCGAGGGTAGGCTGGCCGGTAGCACGTGTCAACGCTCCCAACGCCCTTTCGGAGCGCGGGAATACGGCTTGCTAGGTCACCACCTCGTGCCTAGATTCTCGCGACCGTGGACCCCGATCTTTGTTGGTGGGCGGTCGGG
>CALDQK010001232.1 GCA_937911525.1 uncultured bacterium | reverse complement strand
GGTGTCGACCTGGGCAAGGAGCAGGACTGGCTCGTCGTCACGCTCATGAACCGCTACGGCGAGGCGACGATTCTCGGCCGTTGGCGGCACCTCAAGTGGACCGAGACGGTGCCGCGTTTGGTCGCCATGGCCCAGGACCACGACGCGCTCGTCGTCCTCGACCACGGCGCGGGCGGAGGCTACGGCGGAGTCCTGATCGACTTCCTCGAGGCCGACGGCGTGCGCGTCTTGCCCGTGAAGACCGCGGTCGTGGGCACCAAGGCGCAGATCGTCGAGCAGTGCCGCGCCGACGTGGAGTGGGAGCGGATCCACGTCCTGCAGAACACGCACAGCGCGCAGCTTCGTCACGAGTTGGCGACCTTCCAGGGGATCAAGCGTGTGCACCGCGGGCGGGAGGTCATGGTCTACGAGGGCCCGCAGGTTGAAGGCGAGCACGACGACTGCGTGATCTCCCTCTGCCTCGCAAATTGGGGGCGGGTCCGAGGCGGCAGCGGGCCGGAGGAGGAGATCGAGGACCTGCGCGAGTTCGTGCTCGATCCCGACGACATGGAGTCGGACGCTGGCTTCCGCTTCGGGGGAGGCGGATATCGGTTCGGCGCTCCTGGCTGGCGGCAATGACCGACGTCGACCTCGCCCCCTTCGCGAGGACCAGCGCAGTCCTCGCGGGTCTTCAGCCCCCGCACTCCCACACCCTCGAGGCCTGGGTCAGCCGCCAGGTCAGCCACGACACCGATCCGCGCCAGGTCCCGCTCGCCGCCCTCCAATCCATGGGCACCCACCCAATCGTCTACCTCGCCGAGCGCACGATCAGCGGGGTCATGCGGCGCCCCGACCTCTACTACGTGCGCCACCCCGACAAGCGGATCGTCAAGGAGACCGAGGAATGGCTCTGGCCGATCCTCCCCGCCGTCCTGAGCGCCGCGGCCCGCGCCTACGCCTACGGATCCGTCCCCGTGATCTTCAACTGGGGCCGCGAGGATCTGCGAATCGAGGTCCCGCGCGACGACGGCAGCGTGCGCGGGCGACCCCTCAAGGGCCACACGCACTACGTCTCGGCCCATGAGGTCTCGCCCGCCGAGGCGACGATCGTCGCGCGTGACGACGTGCTTCGGGCTGTTCGCATAGGCAAGCGCTCCTACCGCGCAAACCGCGCCCACGTCTTTCGCTGGGATCCGGAGTTCGGTTCGTGGATCGGTCAGGGAGCCCGTCGCCGCGCGTGGCGGGACTACTGCAAGAGCCTGATCGTCGACCTGCTCCAGGCCCAGTATCTCGAGCGCAGCGTCGACTCCCCCCGCGTCGCCTGGGCCCCTGGGGGGACCCAGAAGGTCAACGGCGCGGAGGTCCCCAACAGCCGCTACGTGAACCAGCTGCTCGCGACGCTTCGTGGCTCGGGCTCGGTCACCTTCCCCTCGACCCGCGACAACAACGGGAACCGCCGCTACGAGCTCGACGTCCTCAACCTGCCCGACCGGAAGGACGTCTGGCACCAGGCGCTAAACCGCCACGACGGCGGGATCCTCAAGGCCTACCTGGTCCCGCCCTCCCTCGCCGGCGTCGAAGACCTCGCGGCGGCGGGCGCCCGCGTCCTGGACGGCATGCTCCGGGAGTTCATACAGGACCTGGCCCAGTTCGCGTCGGACAACCTCACCGAGCTGGTCGCGATCGTCCACTCCGCCAACCACGACCCCTCGCGCGTTCCTCCGCCAGAGATCCTGGCCTTCGAGGTCCCCGCCGCGATCCGCAAGCTCTACCTCGAGGTGCTCCGCCTGGTCAGCGCGTCGGGTCGTGAGGAGGCGCCTGCCGACTGGGTCGATGTTCCAGCGCTCCTGGATCAGCTCGGGGTGCCACTTCGCACGGCACCACTCCAGCGCGAGGGTAAGGCTCGGGGCGCCGGGCCGGGGCGGCCAAGGGACATGACCGGCGAGCGACAGGAGCGTCGGGAGTCGGCGAGGACTCCGGCGGGCGAAGACGCGACGGGAGCCGAAGAGGAGGGAGAAGCTGCATGAACTGCCCCCGCTGCGGAAGCACCCAGACCAAGACGACTTCGAGCTACCGATGGCGTGATGGCGTCACCGTGACTCGGCATCGCTTGTGCCGAGCTGAAGGGTGCTGGTTGCGCTTCAAGACGAGGGAGCGCCCAGTCCCGTCCGCCGACTACGTCCTGCCGGGTCCTCGACGTCGCAGGAAGAGGGCTTGAGCAGACCGCCTCAGTGCGCGTGCCCGTCTCCGTGGGTGTGCGGGCGGAGGACGAAAGGCGAGGTGGTGTGTTCCTTGCCCTCCGCGGTGAAGGCTACCTTCACCGTGGCGAGGAAGTCCGCGCCCTTGAGCCAGGTGGCGTCCTCGCCGGTGTCGCCGGGGAAGATGAAATAGTTGGTCTTCCCTTCACGCACGTTAGCCTTGCCGTCCTCGTCCTCGTTCTTGTCACGGTTGCGCACGCGGAGGGTCGTGGTCTTGTTGCCCTTGTCGGTGAAGGTGACCGTGATCGTGGCGTCGAGGGGGAGGTCGAAGGGCTGTGCCAGCTCAGCGTCGCGCGCGAGCCAGAGCTCGAGGTCACCCTTGTCGTCGTGCAACTTCAGGCGCAGGTAACCGACCTTCTCCTCGCCCTGGAGGATCCGAGCCAGGACCCCGTCGGAGCCTTCGCCAGCGTGGTCGCCGCCGTCGTGATCGTGGCCACCTCCATCGCCGTGGGGGTGGTCGGCGCCGCCGTCATGGTCATGGGCGGCCTCGCCTCCCTTCTCGGCAGGGCAACCCGTCACGGATACCAACAGGGTGAATGAGAGGAGGGCGGTCATTGCGTGCTTCATGGCGCAACCTTTCGTCGCGGGCAGTGCTTGTGTTCGGCGGCAATTCTGCCAGCCAACACGCTGCCGCGCCCCCCTTCTGCTGACCTTCCTGCTCAGCCACTCGTCTCATCAACAGCCCAATATTCTCGGCGCGCTGGTCTTGACGGCACTGGTCTGCTAGCCTCGGCCAACATGGTCCGAGGCTTGTCTGGGAACGAGACCTCCCCAAGGGGCACTTGGCGAACGGTAATCCCGGTCGTCCTTGCTCTTGGTCTGGTCTTCCAGGCTGTGTGGCTGCCGGCGCACCG
The DNA here is from genome assembly GCA_937911525.1 of uncultured bacterium. Classification (GTDB taxonomy): domain Bacteria; phylum Planctomycetota; class J058; order J058; family J058; genus NORP233. Next base: position 8,410 of record CALDQK010001232.1, on the reverse strand, counting down.
GGCGTTCGACGCCCATGAGGGCGACGGGCACGCTCACCACGACCACGCTCCTGCGAGTGACTCCACTCCGGATCACGTGCGCGGTCATCCCGCGCACGGCCACCACGCCAATGTGGACCACGAAGGTCCCTTCGCAGAGCGAGGGCACGACCCGCACGAGCCGCATCACCCGATCACGGATCATCAGCCGCCAGTCGCTGCCAACCCTGGAGTCTCTGCTCCTACGCTGGCGTTGATCGAGGCGGACGTTCAATTCCCCGAGCGTATCCTTCTCGCCCGTGTGCGGGCCCGGCCGCCTCCGCTATGGCAGGCCGACTCTCCTCCCTACTCATTTAGGTCTCGAGCTCCTCCCAGCGCTTGATCTGCAGAGCACGTTGAGCCGTCTCCGGCTCGGCGTGCGCCGTGGCGTGTACGCATGCACGTCGCGAGCCCCCCTGTGATCAACCGCAAACCATCCGGAGGACCTCGTGTCTCGACCCCCAACCCTCACACTCCTATCCCTCTTCACCTGCGGAGCACTGCTCCTGACCGGCTGCCCAGGTGGCCAGTCTGATGGTCACGGCCACGGCGCTGGCGGCCATGACGACCACGGCGCCGGCGGCCATGACGACCACGGCGGCCATGACGACCACGGCGGCCATGACGACCATGGCGAGAAGACCGAGGCGATCACGGTCTTCTCCAACCGTCACGAAGTGTTCATGGAGCACGCCTTCCTGCTCAAGGGAAAGGCGACCCGATTCATCACCCACGTCACGGACGTCCCTGCCCGCAAGGCACGCACTGAAGGACCGATCACCTTCGTGCTCCAGCTGGGAGACGCCGAGCCGCTCCGCCACGAGGTCCCGAAGGTCGCCCGAACCGGGATCTACCTGCCAGAGATCACCTTCACCCAGGCTGGCGAATGGAAGGTCAGCATCGAAGTCCCCAACGCCGACGGGGACGACGTCGTCCAACTCCCCAACCGCACGGTCTACGCCACTCAGGCCGAGATCGAAGCTGCCCCCGAGCCCAAGGAGGTCGCCGGGATCTCCTTCCTCAAGGAGCAGCAGTGGAAGCTGGACTTCGAGACCACGCCTGTCCTGCGCCGTGCCCTCGTTGAGCGCGTTCAGCTTCCTGGCCGGCTCATCGCCCCCCCGTCTGGACGCGCGCTCGTTAGCCCTCCGATCGCCGGAAACCTGCTCCCCCCCGAGGGCGGAGCGCTGCCAACGGCTGGCCAACGGGTCGAAGCAGGCCGGGTCCTGGCGCGTGTCCAGCCTCCCTTGGCTGGCTCTGACCACCTGACCTTCCTCAGCAGTCGACAGCAGTTGACGGCGCTGCGCCTCGAGCTCCAGACGAAGGCAGCTGAGGCACGCACGGACGCCACTGTGGCACAGGTCGCCCTGCGCCGGGCTGAGCAACAGCTCACGCGAGTGCGCGGCCTGGCCGAGCGCCAAGCGAAGTCTCCCCGCGAGGTCGAGCAAGCTGAGTACGAACACTCGCGCGCTCAAGCACAGGTCCAGGCGGCCCAGACCCGGCAGCGCCTCTACGCCGAGGTGGAGCAGCGACTGAGCGCGCTCCCGGCTGACCTCTCCCAGGGCTTCCCCACGGTAGAGCTGAAGGCGCCCATCGCCGGGGTCATCATCCACGCAGCCGGCGCCCAGGGAGAGCAGGTCGCGGCCGGCGCCCCTCTGTTCACGATCCTTGACCGCTCGACCCTGCATCTCGAAGTCAAGGTCCCTGAGACAGCTTTGCCTCGGATTCCGCCGCAGCCCAGCGTCGTCTTCAGCACGCCCGGCGAACGTCAGCACTATCGCGAAGTCCTAGGCGCGGGCGGAGGCAAGCTCCTCCTCTCAGCCGAGGCTGTCGATCCGCGAACGAGGGCTTCGCGCCTTCTCTATCAGCTGCGCAACCCGGGAGACCTCGCCGCTGGGCTCGCAGTCGAAGCATTCGTCTCATCGAAGACCACTGCTGACGCACTCACGATCCCTGAGTCGGCGTTGGTCGAGGAGGAGGGGCGCTACGTCGCCTTCGTCATGCTGGGCGGAGAGACGTTCGAGAAGCGCGAGCTCGTGCTGGGCATCCGCGACGGTTCCATGGTCGAGGTGAAGTCCGGGCTCTCTGAGAACGAGCGCGTCGTCAACCGCGGCGCCTACGCCGTCAAGCTGGCCTCGGTCTCGTCCGCGATCCCCGCCCACGGCCACGCGCACTAGGAGGCCGGCATGATCGACTTCCTGATTCGCTGGTCACTTAACCAGCGCGCTGCCGTCCTCGTTGTGGCAGCCATCTTCCTCGCCTGGGGGGCTCGCACCGCGGTGGAGTCCCCGGTCGACGTGTTCCCTGACCTGACTGCGCCCACGGTGACCGTGATCACCGAGGCCCACGGCATGGCGCCGCTCGAGGTCGAGAGCCAGGTCACATTCCCGATCGAAGCGGCCCTCAACGGCGCCGCCGGCGTGCGCCGGGTGCGCTCGTCCACCGCGGTCGGGATCTCTGTTGTGTGGGTCGAGTTCGAGTGGGGCGCCGACGTCTACACGGCCCGCCAAGTCGTTAGCGAAAAGCTGAGCCTCGTCGGTAACGACCTCCCCCCCGAGGTCGAGAGCCCGATCCTCGCACCGATCTCTTCCATCATGGGCGAGGTTCTGTTCCTCTCGCTCACATCCGACCGCCACTCCCCGCTCGAGTTGCGCACGGCGGCTGACACCGTCATTCGGCGCCGCCTGCTCTCGGTGCCGGGAGTATCCCAGGTCACCCCAATCGGCGGGGATCACAAGCAGTATCAGGTCATGCTCGCGCCCGAGCGGCTGCGAGACCAGGGGGTCTCCCTCGAGCAGGTGACCGCCGCGCTGGAGCGAAGCAACGAGAACGTCTCGGCCGGGTTCATGACCGAAGGTGGCTCCGAGCTCCTGGTCATGGGTCACGGTCGCGTGCGATCGCTCGAGGACATCCGCGCCACCGTCGTCGCGACCCGCGAAGGAGTTCCGGTCAAGGTCGGTGACCTAGGTGAGGTCCGTCTCGGCGCGGCGCCCAAGCGCGGGGACGGCTCCGCCAACGCCAAGCCCGCGGTCTTGTTCGGCGTCCAGAAGCAACCGAACGCCAACACCCTGACCCTCACCGCGAAGCTGGACGAAGTCCTGGCCGACATCCAAGGGAAGCTCCCCGAGGGCATGGTCCTGGATAGCCAGATCTTCCGTCAGGCTACGTTCATTGAGGTTGCGGTTCGCAACGTCGTCCACGCGCTGCGTGACGGCGGAATCCTTGTCGTGCTCATCGTGCTGATCTTCCTGGCCAACGCCCGCGCCAGCCTGATCACCCTGACAGCGATCCCGCTTTCGCTCGTTGCCGCGGTGCTCGTGCTGAGCGGCATGGGGGCCACGATCAACACCATGACCCTGGGCGGCATGGCCATCGCAATCGGCGCCATCGTCGACGACGCGATCATCGACGTGGAGAACATCGTGCGGCGCTTACGAGAAAACGCCGCCCTGCCAGAACCAGAGCGGCGCGGGTTGCTGGAGGTCGTCTACGACGCGAGCTGCGAGATCCGCGGCTCCATTGTGTTCGCGACGCTGATCATCATCCTCGTCTTCCTGCCGGTGTTCTTCCTCCCGGGCGTCGAGGGGCGCCTGCTGCAACCGCTGGGGGTGGCCTACGTGATCTCCCTGAGCGCGTCACTTCTGGTCGCGCTCACCGTCACGCCGGTCCTCTCCTACCTGCTGCTCCCCCAGAGCAAGTCGGTGCGCGAAGCCCATGAGCCCGCCTACACCGTCAAGCTGAAGGACGCCTACGGCCGCTTCCTGACCCCGATCCTCAACCGCTCCTGGTTTGCGACCGCTGTCCCGAGCCTCGCGCTGTTTGCCCTCGCTTTGCTGGGGATCTCAGCCTCAGGACGCGCCTTCCTCCCCGAGTTCAACGAAGGCGCGTTCACGATCTCGGCCGTCACTCTCCCAGGCACGGCACTCGACGAGTCCAACGATCTGGGCAAGGTGGTCGAGGAGGTGATCCTTCAGCAGCCCGAGGTCAAGTCGGTCGCGCGCCGCACAGGCCGCGCAGAGCTGGACGAGCACGCGCAAGGCGTCGAGGCCGCCGAGTTGGACGTCTCCTACGAACTGAAGGAGCGCAGCAAGGAGGAGCTCCTCGCTTCACTGCGCGCCGACCTGGCCGCCGTGCCGGGCATGAACATCACCATTGGCCAGCCCATCTCCCATCGCATCGACCACATGCTCTCGGGCACCCGCGCGAACGTCGCGGTGAAGTTGTTCGGACCCAACCTCTATGAGCTCCGTACTCTGGCTGAGCAAGTGAAGGCTGAGATGGAGCAGGTGCGGGGGGTGGTCGACCTGTCCGCCGAGCAGCAGACCGACATTCCAGTGCTCTCCGTGCGCTTCCGTCGCGAGGCCATGGCCCGCTACGGCCTCACCATAGAGGCGCTCGCGCACACCCTCGAGGCGGCGCTCCAGGGGCTCACGGTCTCCCAGGTCTTGGAGGGGCGCTACGCCTTCGACCTGGTGGTTCGGGTCCAACCCAGCAATGGGCAGAGCGCCGACGTGCTCCGCAAGCTGCCGGTCGACATCCCTTCCGGCGGGAAGGTGCCTTTAGGTGCTGTCGCCGACGTGGTCCGGGACACGGGACCCAACCGGGTGAGTCGCGAAGACGTCGAGCGCAAGATCGTGGTCATGTGCAACGTCGCGGATCGTGACGTGGCTTCGGTGGTCAAGGACTGCCAGACGCGGATCAACCCCATCCTGAAGCAGAAGCTGGGCTACCGGGTCGAGTACGGCGGGCAGTTCGAGGCGGCCGAGGCGGCAAACCGCATGCTCCTTTGGCTGGGCCTCGGCGTGATCCTTGGGATCGGGTTCTTGCTGCACGTCGCCTTCGGGTCGGCCCGCGACGCGCTCCTGGTCATGCTGAACCTGCCCCTCGCCTTGATCGGCGGAGCGGTGGGGGTGTTCGTTTCGGGCGGTGTGCTCTCGGTCGCCTCGGTCATCGGATTCATCACCGTCTTCGGGATCGCCACGCGGAACGGCATCATGCTCGTCTCGCACATCAGGCACCTGCAGGAACACGAGGGTGTCCGCCGACTGCGGGAGGCCGTCGAGCGTGGCGCGAGAGAGCGACTGGTTCCAATCCTCATGACGGCCCTTGCTTCGGGCTTCGGCCTGGTTCCGCTCGCCCTTGGAGGTGGCCAGCCCGGAAATGAGATCCAAACGCCCATGGCGATCGTGATTCTGTTCGGGCTCTTGAGCTCCATGCTCTTGAACATGATCGTGGTCCCCGTGCTCTACCTGCGCTGGGGCCGCCCCACTCCGGCCGCGGACGGGGGCTCCACGGAGCCGCCGCCGACTGAGGCAGCACTCCATACGGAAGCGGGCTCAGCGGACGATCCCGTGCCACCCCCGAGCGTGGAGCCGTTCTCTGCGCTGGACGAGGCCGAGTCTGGCCCTCCTGAGTCGGAGGCCTTGCCGGGCGAAAGGGGCAGCACAGAGGCGGCACCTTCCAGCGAGGCGCCACCTTCCGGCGAGGACCCCGAGGAAACTCCCCCCACCGACGACGGAGGTGTCGCATGAAGCGCGCTGCTCTGATCTTGCTGACCGCGACCATCCTTGGGTGTGGGGCTTCGCCCGATCCACACCCGGACTGGGGGGCCGGACCCGAACAGCCCGTTCCCCCAGAGGGGGAGGCGCCAACGGCCGTCACTCCTGACGTGGCGGCGCTGACCAGCCTCAGCCTGGCCCAGGCGCTGGCGCGTGTCGATGCAGAGCATCCGAACCTCGCAGCATTCAGGGCTTACGTGGACGCGGCCCAGGCGCGCGGTGAGCAAGCCGGTCTGTTCCCCAATCCCGAGCTCATGCTGCGGATTGAGAACGCACCGTTCTCCAGTGGCAGCACTCGGGACGAGGCGAACTACGTCGCGGGCTTGACCTTTCGAGTCCCGCTCTCTGGACGGCTCGGCGCGGCCGAAGAGGTCGGCGCGCGAGAAGTGGATCAACGAGTATTGGAACTCGCCGCCCAGCGCCAGGAGCTGCACAAGCGCGCGCGAGGGGCGTTCGCCACCGCTCTCTCGCTGGAGCGCGCGGCGGGAGTCCAGGGCCAGGCCCAGGCTCTCGCCACGAAGGCCGTCGAGCTGCTCGAGGCCCGCGTGAAGGCTGGTGACGCCGTGCCGGCTGACTTGTCACGCGTGCGGATCGAGGCGACGCGCGCGCGGCTCGAGTTGGCGCGCGTGGAGAGCCTTCGCCAGCGAGCCCTCCTCGCGCTCGCCACCGCGCTCGGTGACCCCAGCCTCCAGATCCAGTCGCTTGCGGGCGAGCTGGAGTCAGCCCTCGAGCTGCCGGCTCTCGAGGAGTTGACCCGTCGCCTAGAGAGCAATCCGCGGCTAAAGGCCGCGGAAGCCGAGGTCGCGCTTCAAGAGGCGCGCGTCGAGCTCGCCAAGGCCAAGCGGATCCCGGACGTCAGCTTGGACCTGTTCTACCGCCGACTCGAGGCGACGAACCGGCACGCCTTCGACGTCGGCATTGGAATCCCGTTACCGCTGTTCGACCGCAACCAGGGCGGCGTCCGAAGCGCCGTGGCGGAGCAGCTGGCAGCCTCTGCGCGCGTCCGGGCGACGAGGAACGAGCTCGTGCGGGACCTGCGCACCGCGCACACCCGGCTATCGCTCCTCCTGCAGTCGGTGAAGGTCATGCGGGAGGAGCTGCTCGGCGAGGCAGACAACGTCCTGGCGAGCGTGGAGGCCCGTTTCGAAGCCGGTGACGCGAGCCTGGTGGAAGTGCTGCCAGTGCGCCGAGACTGGTCGACCATCCAGCTCGGCTACATCGACGCCCTGCGAGAGGTCATGGTGGCCTGGAGCGACCTGCAGGTCCTGACCGGCGCCCCGACGACGCCCTGAGGAGGGCTCATGCACACCACTCAGCTCGACGACTGGCAACACGACCACACCTTCGGACAGGACAAGGTCTCGCGGGGCGAGCGGCGGACGCTGTGGGTCGCGCTCCTCACGGCCGTGTTCATGGTCGTGGAGGTGGCGGCCGGATTGGCGTACGGCTCCATGGCGCTCCTCGCCGACGGACTCCACATGGGCAGTCACGCTGTGGCGCTGGGGATCGCGGTCGCTGCCTACGTCTACGCCAGACGCCGAGCCGGGGACGAGCGGTTCAGCTTCGGCACCGGCAAGGTCAACGCGCTGGGTGGATACACGGGCGCGCTGCTCCTGGCCCTGTTCGCGGTCATGATGGCCTGGGAGTCCGTCGACCGCTTCAGGAACCCGGTGCCGATCGTATTCAACCAAGCAATCGCCGTCGCCGTGCTGGGGCTGCTGGTCAACGGGATCAGCGTTGCCGTGCTCGGAGTCCACCACGACCACGGACATGACCACGGCCAGCACGGCCACCATGGGCGCGAGCACCACGACTACGAGCACCACGACCACGAGCACCATGGGCACGAGCACCACGGCTACGAGCACCACGACCACGAGCACCACGACCACGAGCACCGCGACCACGAGCACCACGACCACGCGCAAGACGAGCACCACGACCACAACCTGCGGGCGGCCTACTTTCACGTCCTGGCCGACGCGCTGACGTCCCTCACGGCGATCTTCGCCCTGTTGGGCGGAAAGTACTTCGGCCAGGCTTGGCTGGACCCCGCCATGGGGATCGTGGGGTCGCTACTGGTCGCCAGGTGGTCCTGGGGTCTGATCCGTCAGTCCAGCAAGGTGCTCTTGGACCACCAGGAGCCTCAACACGTTCGCCAGCGGGTCCGCGCGGCGCTCGAAGTCGACGACGACCGGGTGGTCGACCTCCACGTGTGGTCGATCGGGCCAGGCGTTCGAGCCGCCACGATCGCCGTCGTGGCGCACGAGCCAGTGACCCCGGCGGAATACAAGGCACGGATTCCCGAGAACCTCCTCCACCACGTGACCGTTGAAGTCAACCGCTGCCCCGGAGTTGTGGCGGCGACGCCGTAGTCGGTTCCCCGTCGGTGGCCATATACGGCAGTCAGTGAGGATCGGCCCGTAGCCCGCCTACCTTCTCGGCATGGTGGCTACCGCAAAGAGAGATCTCACTCGACTGGGAATGCTCCGACAGGGGGAGGCGCGGCTCCAAGTGGACCGCGCCTTCCCCGGGAGGATTCGGGGCGCGTCGATCATCACGACGGGTCCGGCCCTCGGGCACGGGTTCGACATCGACCGGACGACGGTCGAGCAGGTCACCGAGTTTGCGGCCGGCACGCGAGGCCGCTGGACCCACGGGAGCCTGAGCGAGGACGGACTCGGCCGGCACCTCGGCACCTGGGAGGACGTCCGCATGGAGTCGTTCCTGCTCTGCCGGGCGTGCGGGGTCCAGGCGGAGCAGGAGGCCTGTGGCGAGTGCGGCGGCGTGGCTTCGCTCGAGTGGCGAGCTGTGGGCGACTTCGCCTTCGCGTCGAG
>CALDQK010001231.1 GCA_937911525.1 uncultured bacterium | reverse complement strand
CTCACGGCGAGCGAGCGCGGCCCGGGCCCGCGCCGCCGCGACCGCAGGATCCCCCGGGTCCAGGGCGACGGCGCGCCTGAGCTGATCGGCGACCCCCAGCTCGTGGAGCACGAGGTGCGCGCGAGCCCGCGCAGGCGCTCCCGCGCCAGGGAGCGCCAGGACCGCCTCGGCGGCGCGCCGCGCGCGGGCCTCTCGCGCGCCGGCTGCGGGAGCGTTGGTCGGCGTCCAGTGCGCGAGGCTCGCCGCCCGCTGGCGCAGGGCCAGCTCGCGCCGCGCGGCGCCCGCCCACCAGGTCGCCGCGGCGGCCTGCCACTCGCTCGGGGCCGCGCCCCAGCCGGCGACGCGAGGGGGATCAGCGACGAGCCCCTCCAGCAGCCCGCGCGCGACGGAGAGCGGCGGCTCCTCGCGCGCGAAGTGCTCCGCGCCCGAGGTCGCCTCGCGCAGGCCCTCCAGGGCGGCGCGCGCCGAGTAGGCCTCGCCGCGAGCCAAGAGCTCCCGCGCCAGCCGCGAGGCCAAGGGCGCGTGATAGGGGTGCTCGTCCGCGGCCGCCCCGAGCGCCAGGAGGAGGTCTTCGCCCTGGGCCGCTCGGAGCAGGGCGCGCAGCTCCGCCGCGTCGGCCGGCGCGAGCTCGGCCAGGTCGGCCGCGGCGCTCGCGGCCAGGTCCAGCTGCCCTCGGCGGAGCGCGGCCCAGCCGCGCAGCGTCAGCAGGGTCCGCTCCTGCCCGCCGCGCGCGCCGGGCGCGGCCCGCACGCAGGCCTCTTCGCAGGCCTCTGCCCGCCCGAGGCGCAGCAGGAGCGCGGCCTCGAGCAGGTGGAGCTCGGCGCTCGGGGTCGCGCGCGCGCGCCCCCAGGCCAGCGCGGCGGCGGCCTCCTCGTGCTGACCCGCGGCCGCCAGGAGCTCGCCCTCGAGCAGGGCCGCCTGACCCGCGACCCGCTCCTCGCCCAGGTCACGCGCTCGCCGAGCGTGCAGCAGCCGCTCGGCCGCGGCCAGCTCGGGCGCCCGGGCCAGGCGCAGGTGCCCCTCGCCCAGCAGCGGAGCCTCGGCCGCGGCGCTGCGGGACACCAGCGCCGCCAGCTGAGCGGGGCCGAGCTCGCCGCGCTCGTAGGCCAGCAGCCCGGCCCGAAGCGCGGTCTCCCGGTCCGGCCAGGTCAGGGCCGCCGCGCCGGAGGCTGCGAGCAGCGCCAGCGCCGCTGCCAGCCCTAGCCAGCGCGCTCGCCCCCGCGAAGGGCTGGCGGGGGCCTCGCCCCCGAGGCGAGCGGCGCGCAGCGCCTCGGCCAGCGCCCAGCCGTCGGCGAAGCGCTCCTCGGGCTCGCGCGCCAGCGCGCGCAGGCACACCGCCTGCAGCGCCGGGGGGACGTCCTCGACCAGGGCCCGCGGCGCGGTCGGCGAGTCGTTCAGGACGAGCCCCGCCAGCTCGACCATGGTCTGGGCCGGGAAGGGCGGCTGACCGGTCAGGACGCGGTAGAGGATCACCCCCATGGCCCACACGTCGGTGGCCGGCCCGACCCGTTCGCGCGCCCCCGTCAGCTGCTCGGGCGCCATGTGGCTCGGGGTGCCGACCAGCGCGCCGCTCTGGGTCAGGGAGGCCGCGCCCTTGGCCCAGGCCAGCCCGAAGTCGGCGACGCGGGGGACCCCCTCGGCGTCGATCAGCACGTTGCCCGGCTTGAGGTCCCGGTGGACCACGCCCTTGCGGTGCGCGTGGCCGAGGGCCTCGGCCACCTCCTCCAGCGCGCTCAGCAGCCGCTCGCGCCCGAGCGCGTCGCCGGGGTCGTGCTCGCCGAGCAGGTCGAGCAAGGTCCGCCCGCCGCCGATCAGCTCGTAGGCGAGGAAGGGGGTGCCGTCCTCGCTGACGCCGCCCGCGTAGACCCGCACGATCCGCGGGTGGCTCAGGGCCGCGGTCAGCTCCCCCTCGCGGCGGAAGCGCTCCTGCAGCCGCTCGTCGGCGTAGGTCAGCAGCTTGAGCGCGACCTCGCGCCCGCTCTTCGCCTCGCGCGCGCGGAACACGACCCCGAAGGCCCCCTCGCCGAGGAGCTCCAGCAGCTCGTAGCCGCCGCGGACCTCGCCGACCTGGGGCCGGGGCCGACGCAGGGGGAGCTCGGCCTGCGGAGGAGCGTCTCCGGTAGGGATCTCGGAGTCGATCCCCCAGCTGTCCTCAGCGGGGCTGTCCTCAGCGGGGCTGTCCTCAGCGGGCCCGGGCTCGCTCAGATCACTTCAGCCCGTAGCGCTCGAGCAAGTGGTAGAGCGTGGTCCGCGGCACGCCCAGCTGGCGCGCGGCCTGGCTCTTGTTGCCCTTGCACTCGCGCATCGCCGTCTCGACCATGTGGCGCTCGACGTCGGCCAGGGTCTTGCCCGAGAGGTCCCCCCCGGCGCGCGCCACGCCGCGCCCCTCGCAGATCTCGCTGGAGAGCTGGCTCGCCGAGACCTGCGTCTGGCCGAGCGAGGCCAGCCGCCGGACCTCGTTCTCGAGCTCGCGCACGTTGCCTGGCCAAGAGTAGTTGACCAGCAGCCGCTGCGCGCGCGGGCTGAGCTTGAAGCGGCGCCCGGTGAAGCGGAGGAAGTGGTCGAAGAGGAGCGGGACGTCCCCCGAGCGGCCGCGCAGGGGCGGGACGCTGAGCCGGAGCACGTCCAGGCGGTAGTAGAGGTCGGCGCGGAAGCGCCCCGACGAGGCCAGCGCGCGCAGGTCCTCGCTCGAGCTCGCGAGCACGCGGCACTCGACGGACTGAGGGGCGCTGGCGCCCGGCCCCCGCAGGCTGCGGGTCGAGAGGATCTGGAGCAGGGCGCCCTGGGCGGCGTCGGGCAGGTTCGAGATCTCGTCGACGAGGACCGTGCCGCGCCCGGCGCGCAGCAAGGCCGAGTCCTGCTGCGCGCTGCCGAGCAAGAGCTCGGCCGCGGCCGGATCCGACCCACAGCGGATCACCTGGAAGGGCTCGTGGGGGAAGGAGCCCTGCTCGTGGATCTCGCGCGCCACGAGCTCCTTGCCCGAGCCCAGCTCGCCCAGGATCAGCACCGGGTCCCAGCTGCGCGCCGCGCGCTCGATCTGCGCGTAGAGCTCGAGCATGGGCTCGGAGCCGCCGATCAGCTTGCCGCAGCGCTCGCGCTCGCCGGCGCGCCGGGGCGCCAGCTCCTTGGGCGCCTCCTCCTCCTCGCCCGAGGGCTTGACTCCCGAGCGGATCTCGGCGGTCTCGAGCGCGAGGGCGGCCTGGTCGGCGAAGGTCCGCAGCAGGGGGAGGTCGTCCTCGCCGAAGGCCTGGCGGTTCACGCGGTGGTCGAGGTAGAGCACGCCCTTGATCTGGCCGCGCAGGCGCAGGGGGACGCTCACGATCGCGAGCACCTGGCGGGCCTGGACGCTGCTGACCTCGAGCACGTCCCGGTCGGCGTCGTCGGTGGTGACGAGCCCCTCGCGCTCGCTCTCCATGACCCGCTTGACCACGGTCCGCGAGACCTGCGCCGCGCCGCCTGAGAGGCTGGCCTTGTCGAAGCCGCGCGCGACCTCGACCTTGAACCGGTATCCGCCCGAGGGCTTGCGCCCCTGGACCAGGACCAGGAAGCCGCGCTCGGCCGAGGTCAGCTCGATCGCGGCGTCGAGGATCAGCGGCAGCAGCTTGCGCACGTCCTGCTCGGCCGCGAGGAGGTGGGAGAGGTCGCGCACGTGGCGCAGCCAGCGGAGCTCGCGCTCGGAGTCCTTCATCGCCTCAGCTCTTGCTGGGGGGCTTGAACCCGCCCGGCGGGAGCTGCAAGAACACGGTCGCTTGATCCGACTCGTCGCAGGGCAGCCCGCGGTAGAAGGTGAAGCGCAGCGGGCCGATCACGAGCAGGTCGTCCTCCTCGAGCCAGGCCCGATCCGCGACGGGCTGTCCGTTTCGAGTCACCTCGGCGGCCGCCCCGACGTTGACGAGCTGGAAGCCGCCGTAGCCGCGCACGATCAGGGCCCGCTTGGGGGGACCCGGGATCGCGACGTCGAGGCCGGGCGCGCTGCCGAGCTGACACAGGTCCTGGACGAGCGGGATCGGCGCGCCGGGGGAGTTCTCGCGCAGGAGGTAGCCCTTCTCGCTGGCCAGCTTCTCGCGGGTCTCGGGGTCGCGGCTGGCGCGGACCGAGATCCGCGACCCGATCGAGGAGCTCGCCAGCATGTCGGTCTCGGCCGCGCGCAGCGAGACCATGAACTGACCGACGCCGATCGTGTCGCCGTTGCGGACCTTGGTCCGGGTCTGGACCTTGGCTCCGTTGACGTAGGTGCCGTTGTGGCTGCCCTTGTCCTCGAGGAACCAGCCCTCGGCGCTCTCGTGCTCGAGGACACAGTGCAGCCGCGAGACGCTGCGGTTGTCGATCTGGACCTCGTTGTCGGGCAAGCGCCCGATCCGGACCAAGGTCCCTTCGACATCGTAGCGACCGACCGTCCGGCCCTTGAGCGTGACCACGAGCTGAATCACAGCGCTCAGGATAGCCGCTGGCCCCCACACGGGTGAGGAGGGGGGGCAGGGATCGGCGAAGCCGAGCCTAGACGCTAGGCTCTGGTATGCGGACCGGACTCCTGCTGCTGCTCTGCGCCCTGCCCCTCGCCGGCTGCGGGGTGACCGAGGTCGTCGACCGCGACGAGCAGGGGCAGCCGATCCTGGTCCGCAGCCCGCAGCCCGACGAGGACGACCTCTGCGAGCTGCACCAGGAGCACGGAATCAAGACCGTCCTCAACCTGCGCGGGGACAACCCCGAGCGGAGCTGGTACCAGGAGGAGCGTCGCGGGGTCCGAGCGATCGGCGCCGAGTGGGTCCACCTCGGGATCAGCGGCAGCCGCCCCCCGCTCCCCGAGGAGCTCGAGGCCTTCTTCAGCCTGGTCGAGGACCGCAAGCGCTGGCCGATCCTGCTCCACTGCCAGGGCGGGATCCACCGCACGGGGGCCTTCGTGGCCCTCTACCGGATGCAGTACCAAGGGTGGCCCAGCGAGCGCGCCGTCGCCGAGATGGAGGACCGCTACTTCAACTGGACCACGCGAGACCGCTCGGCCCTCAAGGAGTGGCTGCTGCGCTACCAGCGCGACCCCAAGCACCGCTTGCCCGCGCCCGCCGCGCCCGAGCCAGACCCGTCCCAGACGGACTAACCCGAGCTCGAAGCCCGAAGACCGACCGAGGTTGTCGCAAGAGCGCATGGCGGCTGCCGCGGGCGGGGGGCTCGCTCTCAGCACACACCTCAGAGCGAAAGCGTAAGGGGCTGGTGCGCAACCACTCTCAAGGCGTGGAAGGTCACACCTCCCGCAGCACCAGCCCCTGGTGCTTTCGCGGGCCCAAGATGGGGGGTGTGGGGGGTGCGCAGCACCCCCCACAAGAACAGCTTTACCAGGGGCTGCGGTCGACGGGGACGGCGCGCCCGTCGGGGCCGCGGACCCACTCCACGCGGGAGAAGGGGCTGGCGTGGCGGGCGATCACCGTCCGGCGAGGCGGCCCGGGCGAGGCAGAGGCCTGCGCCGGAGGCTGCCCGAAGAGCAGCTGGGCGAAGGCTTGCGCGGCGAGGGCCCGCGGGTCGAGGGCGCCGCCCTGGTGCAGGCGCTGGGCGAGGCGGATCGCGCTCAGGCGGTTGCGCTCGGCGCTCGCGTGCCAGAGCACGTAGAGGCCGACCGCCGAGAGCATGGGGCTGACCACCAGGCCGCCGACCACGAAGAGCACCCCGAAGGCCTGGCCGGCCTTGGCCGCCAGCTCGCTCGCGGGCAGGTAACCCTGCTTGCGCCACAG
>CALDQK010001230.1 GCA_937911525.1 uncultured bacterium | reverse complement strand
CGCGCGCTGCGCTCGTGGATCGCGCGAGCCACGAGCTCCTTGCCCGTCCCGCTCTCGCCCAGGATCAGCACGCTGGCCTCGCTGCGGGCCAGCGCCCCGACCCGCCGCCCCAGCTCGAGCATCGCGCTCGAGCTGCCGACGAGGAGGGCGCTGGCGCGGTCGCTGGGCGCCGGCGCTGGCTGCTCAGCCAGGAGCCGATCGAGCAGCTCGGCGAGCTCCTCGGCCTCGACCGGCTTGGCGAGGTGCGCGCTCGCGCCGAGGGCCAGCGCGTCCATGGCGTTCTCGGCGGTCGGGAGCGCGGTCATGACCGCGACCGCCGGCTTGGGCTCGATCGCGAGCAGCTCGGGCAGCACCTCGAGCCCGTCCTTGCCAGGGAGGTGCAGGTCCAGGAGCACGACCGCGGGCGGCGCCTCGCGCGCCGCGCGCAGGCCGCGCTCGGCGGTGGGCTCGCTCTCGACCTCGTGGCCCAGCTCCTCGACCGCGGTCGCGACCGCGATGCTGACCACGGCGTCGTCTTCGATCAGTAAGACGCGCGCCATTGAGAGGACCTAGGTGCGCGCCGGGTCGCGCGCCGGCAGCTCGCTGGGCGAGTCCGACTCGGCGTAGGGCCAGCGCAGCACGAAGCAGGCGCCCGGGCCCGCGCTGGGGTCGAGGTCCAGGGTCGCCCCGTTCGCCTCGGCCAGGCGGCGGGAGAGGTAGAGGCCCACCCCCAACCCCTTGGGCTTGCTCGAGACGAAGGGCGCGAAGAGCCGCGCCTGCGCCGCGGGCTCGACGCCCGGCCCCGCGTCGCGGACGCGCAGCTCCCAGGCCTCGGGGCAGGCGCGGGCCTCGAGCCAAACCTGGCCGCCCTCGGGCTGCGCGTCGGCTGCGTTGAGCAGCAGGTTCACCACGATCTGGCGGACCTGCGCCGGGTCCGCCTGGATCGAGCCCGGCTGGAGGTCGAGCTCGACCTCGACTCGGCGGTGGGCCAGCTGGTGCTCGAGCAGGCGCACGACCTCCCGGGCGGTCGAGGGGCCGTCGCAGGCGCGGCGCAGGGTCCGCACCGGCAGCCCCACCGAGCGCAGGCCGTCGGCCAGGAGCGCCAGGCGGTCCGCCTCCGAGGCGATCAGGTCCAGGGGCTGCTGGTCGCGGGGCTGGGCACGCCGGCCCAGGCTGCGAGCCAGGCTGCGGATCGCGCCCAGGGGGTTTCGCACCTCGTGCGCCACGGCCGCCAGGAGGCGGGTCAGCGCTGCGCTGCGCTCCTCCTGCACCCGGCGCTCGCTGTAGACGCCCAGGCCCAGGGCGCCCAGGAGCGCCAACAGACCCAGGCCGACCAGGGGCAGCCAGGTCCGGCGCGCCTCGCCCGCGATCAGGTCCGCGGGGTAGAGCACGTAGACCGCGCCCCCCCGGCCGGGCAGCGGCGCCGCCCCCAGGGTGACGGCGCCGTGGCTGAGCTCGGCCTGGAGGACCCGGGGCTCCTTGCCGCCCGGCCAGGCGGCCACGAGGCGAGGAGCCTCGAGCGCCAGGCGCGGGTCGCTCTGGGCCAGCACGCGCCCGTCGGCGCCGACCGCGATCACCTCGGCGTCGATGTAGTCGGCCACGCGCCGCAGGGCCGGGTCGCTGAGAGGGAAGCCGGCCCCGCCCAGCAGGCGCGCGGTGTGGAGCAGCTCTTCGCCTACCCGTCGCTCGACCGCCTGCGTCGTGAGCCACACCGTCACGCCCACGCTGAGGGCGACGAGGGCCGCCGCGGCAGCCAGGAAGCGCAACACCAGGGCGGGCGCGTGACGTGGGGGTGGGAGCTGAGCGGACTTCACGGGAACCGAGCCTAGCAACGAGGACAGGGAGCGCCTAACCCAAGTGGATGGTTTTGACCCAATCGAGACGGAAGGAGTTCACCCCCAGAGCCCGCCCCGAGTTCCAACCCGTTTGGATTTGACCCACTCGCCGCTCGCTCCCGCTGCTCGGGTGACTCAAGCTGCGCCAAGTGCCCTCACTGACCCGGGATCTGCTTGCGGCTGGCGAGGCGAACGCGGACGGGGCGCGGGCCGGCGCCGGTGCTGCGCACGATCAGGCGCACGACCTGGCCCGGCTGGAAGCGGCCCATTTCGTCGTGGAAGTGCTGCGGGTTCTTGAAGTCCACCTGGGGGCTGCCGGGGCCCTGGACGGCCAGGACCACGTCGCCGACGCGGATTCCGGCCGCCGCCGCGGGCGAACCGCTCAGGATCCGCGTCACGCGCACCTCGCGGACCGTCGTCCCGTCGGGGAGCGTGATCTTGGCGCCCGGCCCGGGGACCAGCCCCACGTAGCCGCGCTCGAGGGCGCTGGTCGCCTCGACGGGGTCGATCCGCAGCGCGTAGCGCTCGGTCTCCAGGCGCTCGCCGCCGGCGTTGATCCGGGGCTCGACCCGGGACACGACCAGGAAGCTGAGGCGGAGCCCCTTGCGCTGGCTGCTGGTGCTCTGGCGCACCTGCTGCCAGCCCTGCCAGGAGAAGGGCACGCCCAGCGGCGTCGCCCAGGTCGGGCCCTCGTAGTCGTGCCGGAGCGCGCGCGGCTTGCGGTAGCCCGGCCACACCTGGACCGTGCGCTCCTCCCCCGGCGCGAGGACCCCCAGCTCCCAGTAGCCGGTCCCCCGGTCCAGGCCCGCCCCCTCCTCGATCAGGATCGCCGGGCCGAAGGAGACGCTGCCGGTGTTCTTGATCACCACGTCGTAGACCCGCCGCCCCGCGCCGCGGACGCGGGTCCCCGCGCGCAGCTTGGAGGGCTCCAGCTTGGCCTCGATCGGGCGCAGATCCGGCCGGGCCTGGGTGATCTCGACGCTGCGCTGATCCCAAGGCGAGACCCGCAGCGGGACCTGGACTTCTCCGCCGCGGTGGCTGCGCACGCTCGAGAGCTCGACGTTGGCCACCGACCAGCGCCCGTAGTGGCGGCGCCGCGCGTCGGAGGTCCCGACCATCGCCACGAAGGGGAGCTCGCGCTCGCTGCCGAGGCGCAGGTCGTAGCGCCAGGCCCCGCCGGAGACGAGGGTCACGTCGGTGGCCGAGACGGGCACGCCTTCCTTGGGCACGTAGACCGTCTCGCGCACGAACACCTTGCCGGTCCCGGTGCGGACCATGCCCGCCACGATCAGGGCCGCGCCGCTGAAGAGCGCGATCGAGGCGGCCGCGAACAAGGCCAGCCGGGTTCGGTTCGCCTTGCGCAGGCCGACCGCGAGGCCCGGACCGACGATGAGCAGATAGAGGCCGAAGAAGCCGATCACGAGGAAGATCGTGAAGGCGCCCGGGTGGTCGCTGACGCCGCTGCCGAAGTATTCGATCGTCGGCGCGGGCGTGGCCGCGCCGACTCCCGCCGCGCACAGGTCGCCCAGCTCCTTGCGCAGCCGCGGGGCCCGCTCCCCGCTCCCGAGCAAATCGGCCAGCACGTCGTCGGGGAAGGCGATCACGCGCCCGCGCCCGTAGGGCCGCTGGACCGCGGGCCGCCCGAGGAGCTTGCGCTTGGTGTCGGGCCCCGGGACCCGCTGCAGCACCTGGAGCAGCTTGGCCCGGTCGGTCCCCTTGCCCGAGAGGAGCAGGGTCCCGCCCTGGAGCGTGTATTCGTAGAGCGCCGCGAGCTGGTCGCTGCTGAGCACGCCGGGGTCGAGGCTGCGCAGGAGCACCGCGCCGAAGGGCCAGTAGCAGGTCGACTCGGCGCTCGCGAAGGCCGGGTCGATCACCGTCACCTGCAGGGCGCTCTCGTCCCGGCGCGAGGCAGCGTTCTTGCGCTCGGCGGGCGCGCGCCCGTCGAGCACCAGCACGTGGCGAGAGGTGTCGAGGTCGCTCAGGTCCTCGAAGCGGTGCGACTCGACGAGCTCCTCCCCTTCGCGCAGCTCGAGGGACATGCGCCAGCGGACGCGCAGGGCGAGGAACACCCGCAGCCGGCCGCCGGCAGGGATCGCGACCTCGCGCGCGACCCGCGCCCGCCGGCTGCGCGCCAGCAGCGTGAAGCGCCGCTCGCGCGCCTCCTCGTTCTTGAGCGTGACCCAGAGCGGAGAGGGCACGTCGCCCAGGAAGCCGTCGTCGAAGCCGAACTCGATGGCGGCGATGAACTTCGAGTCCTTGAGGATGTCCTTCTTGGCGGGGGCCGCCGCCTGAGCGTAGAGCGGCGCGGCCCCGCCGAGGGCTGGGAGCGCCAGGAAGCAGAGCCCGAGCAGGCAGAGGATCCCAGCGCGCCTCACGCGAACCTCAACAGGACCAGGGTCAGCGCCACGAGGCCGGCGCCGGTCGCGCCAGTGCGGATCAGCGCCAGGTAGAAGTTGCGCTGCTTGTGCACCTTGCCCGTGCGCGAGTCGAACTCCGTGCTGCAGTCCAGGCAGCGGACCGTCTTGAACAGGGAGGTGATCCACATCCCGCCCCAGTCGGAGTAGGGCTGCGGAACCTGGAGCAGGCTCTCGCACTCGGGGCAGGGCGGGTGGCCTGCCGCCTCGGCGTCGCTGTGCGGGTCGAGGGACTCGAACACCGCCGCCTCCTGCAGCGTCGAGCGGTGCATTCGCCACGAGAGCGCGCCCAGGTAGGCGAGCAGGAGCGCGTGCCAGAACCAATAGCCCCGCGTCAGCAGCCAGTGCTCGCTGCGAATCCAGCGCGGCGCCTGCTCGAGCATCGCCATCCCCTGGGTGGTCGGGGAGGTCATGGCCAGGGCGTAGATCGGCAGCTTCCAGGGACGGATCCCCAGGTTGTCGGCCTGCGCGAAGGCCTTGCTGAGCGCCACCAGGAGCGCGGGGACCAAGCCGAGGAAGAACACCCAGATCGCGCCCATCAGGAACACCCAGCCCTTCCCCAGCCAGCGCGTGCCGACCAGCTTCATCACGAGGAAGGTCGAGAGCGCGAGCGGGAGCAGGATCCCGAGCACGACGCTGCACCGAACGAAGAGCTCTTGAGCGGTGCCCGAGCGGTTCCAGAAGGGGCGCGGCATGGCCAGGTCGGCCCAAGAGAGGGAGAACACCGCCAGGTGCAGCACGACCAGCCCGGCCAAGAGCCCCATGAACACGGCCAGGTCGAACACGAAGAGGGGGATCCGCAGCCCCGCCAGGCGGAAGCGCGCCAGCGACTGGACCCGCCCGCTGGTGAGCAGGAAGAGCGCGAGGACGAGCACGATCACCGTCGCGCTGGTGTGCATCACGAACACGGCCTCATGCACGATCAGCGACATGACCGGGTTCGCGAAGGCCGCGCTGAACAGGACCAGCGCCAGGCCGCCGAGCACGAAGCTCAGCTGGAGCGCGCGCAGCGGCAGCGCCCAGCGGCCGATCCGCGGCGAGCGGTTGTCGAAGAGGAAGGCCAGCTCGGTCCGCCGGGTGAGGAAGGGCCGCACCTTGCGGAAGCGGAAGCGCTTCTTGTCCCCAGGGAACACCAGCGCGCCGAAGTTGTTCAGGCAGGGCACGAAGGTGTGCAGCGGCCCCAGCGCGCAGCACAGGGCCGCGCAGCCGGCCAGCGCGGCCCAGCTGAGCACGACCCACAGCAGCCAGGGGACGTGGAGCCCGAGCAGGTTGGGGTCGCCGTAGACCTTCGCCAGCATGGCGGCCTCTGCGCCGCCCAAGGGCGCGATCATCGGCTGAATGAAGTAGCGGACTGGAGTGAAGGACCCGATCACCGAGGGGACCGGCAGCACGGAGAGCGCGAACAGGCCCACGAAGATCGCCAGGGTCACCACGACCGCCGCCACCTCGTGCAGAAGCGCGCTCAGGCCGCACACCACCGCCAGGATCAGGTTGGCGTAGAGGAAGAGCAGCGCGAAGCCGACCACGACCCGGCCCCAGTTCGCGCCGCCCAGGAGCCCGTAGAGCATCACGAAGGGCAGCGCGGCCAGGAGCAGCCCGGCCAGGAGGGGCTGGGTCGTCGCCCACTTGCCCGCGAAGTAGCGCAGCGGGCTGACGCCGGTCGTGATCACCTGGTCCAGGTAGCCGCGCCAGCGCGGCCCCTCGAGCAGGCCGGCCGCTCGGAAGGGGAAGAGCAGGGTGAACAGGGCCGCCATCAGCAGGAAGCTGGCGTCGATCAGCACCGCGCCCGCGCCGTTGACCTCGAGCAGGTCGCGGATCTCGCGCTCCTCGGCCGGGGCGATCAGGAGGGTCGAGGCCCCGACGACGATCAGGAGCAGCACCTCGAGCCCGAGCCAGCCCCCGACCTTGGGGCTGCTGAGGATCGTTCGCGCGTCGGCCTCCGCCGAGGGGTTGTCCCAGGCGTAGCGCACCACGCGCAGCGACTCGAGCCAGCGCCGCGCGCGCCCGAGCGAGTCGAGGGCGCGGCTCACGTGACCGCCCCCAGGGTCCGCCGCATGAACACGTCCTCGAGCCGCGGGCCCTCCTCCTTGAACTCGAGCACGGTGATCGAGTTCTTGAGCATCGCCGCCAGGACGTGGTTGGCGTCCCGCTTGGCCGTCTCGAAGCGGATCGCGCCCTCGTCCCGGCTCAGGTTGCCCAGCTCGGGCAGCGCGGCGAGCAGCTCGTAGGCCTGGTCCCTTCGCTCCAGCTCGACCCGCAGGATCCAGCCGACCCGCTGGGCCGCGCCCCGCAGCTCCTCGGTCAGGTTCGCGATCGAGCCGTGGGTGACGAGCTGGCCCTTCTCCATGATCGCGACGTGGTCGCAGATCTCCTCGAGGTCGGCCAGGATGTGGCTGCTGACCACGATCGTCTTGCCCAGGCTGTTGAGCTCCTTGAGCACCTCGCGGATCTCGATCCGCGCGCGCGGATCGAGGCCTGCGGCCGGCTCGTCGAGGATCAAGAGCTCCGGGTCGTGGACGAGGGTCTTGGCGATCAGGATCCGCTGCTTGATACCGGTCGAGCCGCTGCCGACCAGGCTGTCGCTGCGCTCGACGAGGTCGACCAGCTCCAGCACGTCCCCGATCCGGCGCTGCCGCTCCCGGCGCGGGACGCCCGCCGCGGCGCCGAAGTAGGAGAGGTACTCCACGACGGTCATCTCGGGCATCTTGCCGAACTCGGCCGGCATGTAGCCCAGGCGCCGCCGGATCGGGCCCATCGGCAGCCGCGCGTCGCGGCCCATGATCTTGACCCGGCCCCGGTCGGGCTTGGCGAGGGTCGCGATCATTTTCATCAGGCTGGTCTTGCCGGCCCCGTTGGGGCCGATGAGCCCGAGCAGCTCACCTCGCCCGATGGTGAGGGAGACGTTGCGCACGGCGGTGATGTCGTCGTAGCGCTTCCAGACCCGTTGGACCTCGACCAGCACGCCGAGGATTGAAGCACGGGGAGCGCCGTAAATCGAGCCGGCGAGGGTTAGCGAGGTCGGGTTGCGCGGGGGGGGGTGAGATGGGCATGATCCCCAGCTCACCTGAAGAGGAGTCCCTGGATGGTTGATCCCAAGCCGACCTCGAATCCCGGCTCGAAGCCCGAAGGCGCCAAGCCCCCGCTGGGTGCTGGCAAGCCTGGCGACAAGCCGGACGCCGGCAAGCCCGGTCCCGACAAGCCCGGTGCCGACAAGCCCAGTGCCGACAAGCCTGACGCCAAGGCGGACGACAAGCCCGACGCCAAGGCGGGGGACAAGCCCGACGCCAAGGCAGGCGACAAGCCCGCCGACGCCCCCAAGCGGGAGCTGCGCAAGCCGGAGATCCCCGATCGCCCCCCGCCGGCCGCCGATGGCGGCGAGGACCTGAGCGAGTCCTTCCGCGCTGCCCGCGAGCAGCTCAACAACGTGCTGGGCGAGCAAAACCAGCGCCTGCTCGAGCTCAAGGTCGCGGCCAGCACCGCGGTCGACGAGGCCATCACGCGGATGGAGGAGGAGTGCAAGCGGACCCGAATTCAGATGGAGCGCACCGAGTCGCTCGCTATCGAGGCCAGCCGCCTGATGCTCGAGGGCCAGAACCTCGAGTCGCAGAACGACGCCCTCGAGGCGCGGCTCGAGGCGACCCAGGAGCGCAACCAGGCCCTGATCGACCGCGCGGACGCGATCCGTCGCGAGCGCGACCTGCTCAAGCAAGAGCAGGAGGACCTGCGCAATGACACGCAGAAGGAGGCCGAGGAGCTCGCGAGCCTCAAGGCCGACGTGCTGCGCCTCGAGGACCGCAAGGAGGAGCTCCAGGAGAGCAACGCCGAGCTCGAGCGCACCCGCAACCGGCTCGAGGAGAACATCGCGCGCCTCGAGCGGATCCGCGACGAGTTCATGTCGGCGATCAGCCGGCTGCAGGCGTCGAAGGACAGCCTGATGCAGATGCCCAGCGAGCCCGAGCTGCCCAAGATGCCCGACAACAAGGGCGGCCAGGGCGGTCCTGACGACAAGAAGGACCAGCCGGCCGCAGCCGGCGCCCAGGGCGGCGCTGGCGGGCAAGGAGCCCAAGGCAGCTAGTCGATGGGGGTTGAGTTCCCCCTGTCGCTGAGCTCTGGCCAGCCTCGCTCGTCGGGAGGGAGCCCGTGAGCGAGGAGGGCCGGAACCCCACTCCGCCCCCGGCTCCCCGCGAGGGATCCGGGGGCGAACGTCGTCCGCGACCCGAGGACCGGCGGGTGCCCCCGCCGGTCCCGCGGCGGCCGCCTTCAGGGCGGCAGCCGGGGCCGGGCTCGAGCGGAGCGCCGGGCTCGAGCGGAGGAGCGGGCGGGAGCCCGCCGCCCGGACCGCGGCGCGCGCCGCCAGAGAAGCCGACTCGGCCGCCGAGCGGTCGGCGGCCCCGCGTGAACCCGGACGGCTCGCCGGCTGGGCCTGGGCCGTCTGGCGCTGGCGCGTCTGGCGCTGGGCCGGCTGGCGCTGGGCCGGCTGGCGCTGGGCAGGCTGGCGCTGGGCAGGCTGGCGCTGGGCAGGCTGGCGCTGGGCAGGCTGGCGCT
>CALDQK010001229.1 GCA_937911525.1 uncultured bacterium | reverse complement strand
GCGCAGACCGGCCCGCAGCGCCGCCCGGGCCTCTTCGTCCCCGGGGTCGCGGTGCACGGCGATCTCCAGCGCGCGCAGGCGTGCGTCCATGCACAAAGCGTAACGCCTGCCCAGGTCGAGCGAGCCTCTCGCGACGAGGGCGACTATGCTTCAAGGAGATGGATCAGGAGCTGAGGACATTGGAGCGCGGGTCGGACGACACCGACGCGCGAGCCGCGCTGCTGCGAGCGCGCCTGCGCCAGGGCTCCCTCAGCGAGGCCCACCTGCGCCTGGCGCGCGACCTCGGCGACCCCGCCGCCACCGCCGCCCTCGGCGAGCGCGGCTTCCGGGCGCGCAACCTGGTCGGCCTGCTCGAGAGCGGCGGTCACCCCGCGCTCCAGCGCGCCGCGCTCAGCGCCTGCTGGCTCTGCCTGCCCGTGTGGGAGAGCCTCCAGCCGACCTACGTCGAGCACAGCGCCGCGATCTACAGCGCCCTCGCGGAGCGCGTGGACGGAGGCCCCGAGGAGCCGCTGCGCGCCGCGCTGAAGCGCCTCTACGAGTCCCTCTGGGAGCCCCATCGCGACCCCCTCAGCGGGGAGGTCGGCTTCCTCGACGAGATGGCCGCCGAGCAGCAGCGCGAGTTCGACTACGCCTGGGACGTGAACCTCTTCGAGGAGGGGGAGGACGCGGAGGGCGTCGGCAGCGAGGACTGGCTCGACTGGCTGACCAACGACGAGCCGGGCGAGGAGTTCCCCCTCCTCGTCCCGACGGGCCTGAGCGGACGCCAGGTGGTGTGGGCCCTCGAGGGCGCGACCGAGCTCTGCGCCAAGCCTGACGAGGCCCCTGAGCTGCTCGCCTGGGTGCTCAAGAACGCGGCGCAGGTCACGACCAAGGAGCTGGTCGAGGACCTCGTGACCCGCAAGGTGATCGAGTGGGCCCTGGCGGACCCCGCGCCCGAGCTGGGCTGAGCTCAGCTCTTCTGGAACCAACCCACGGGCAAGAACTGCGGCCCGAGCTCGCTCTTGGCGAGCAGCTTGCCCCAGCCCTTCCCCTTGGGTCCTGGGTCGACGCCGCGCAGGCAGGGCGCGAGCTTGGGCAGGAGCTCGGTCGCTCGCGCGCGGTTGCGGGTGTAGGCGCCGCGGACCGCCGCGGCGCAAGCGCGGATCGAGGCCGCGTCGTCGAAGAGCTCGGCGGCCTGGTGGTCGACCCAGTCCAGGTCCTCGCAGAAGGGGAGGAAGCCCCACAGCGCCTTGGTGACCGCTGGGTGGGCCAGGTCGCACAGGATCCCGAACAGGGTCGGGCCGACGAGGTAGTTGCCCTGTGGAGTCTGGGGCGGCTGGCGGACCGGGTCGCTGGCTTCGCAGCGCAGCTCGACGCGGCCGAGCTGGATCTGGTCGCCGTTGCGCAGGAAGGCGCTCGAGACGAGCTTCCCCCCCAGGCGCGTGCCGAAGCGGCTCCCGTCGTCGCGGATCATCAGCCGCTGGTGGAGGCGCAGGATCGTGGCGTGGTGGCGGGAGAGCGAGCGGTCCTCGAGGCACACGTCGTTGTCGGCGTCGCGCCCGATCGTGGTCCGGTAGCGCTCGCTCAGCTGGATCACGCGCTCCTGGCCGCTCGCCTCGCCGCGGACCCGCAGGCGGACCTCGGGGCGCAGGCGCTGCGGGGCGAGCTGAGGCGGATACTCGCCGCGGTGCTCGTCCCACCAGCCGAGCCAGTCCTCCGTGCCCTCCTCCAGGTTCTCGAAGGTGATCTGGAACAAGCTCCTCACGGCGGCCTGGCGGCGCTTGAGCAGCTTGGCGCGCAGGAGGCGCGACGCCTTCTCGGCCAGCTCGCCGCCGAAGAGGCCGCGCAGGAAGTCCCGCCCGCCCGCGACGCGGTCCTCGATGGTCGGCAGGGGGAGCCGCTCCATCAGCGCGATCACGACCCGCCGGTCCTTGCCCTCGACGAGGTGCTGAATGAAGGGCTCGGGCAGCGTGCTGACCTGCAGCCGGCCCTGCTCGGCCTCGGCGCTCCGCGGCGGCTGCGCGCCGATCCCGCCGTCGTCGAAGCGCAGGGTCTGCTTGCCGAAGGTCACCGCGTCGCCGGCCTTGAGCAGCACGTCGTTGATCCGCATCCCGTTCACGCTCGTCCCGTACGAGCTCTCGAGGTCGACGAGCTGATAGCCGGTGCGCCCGAGCGAGACGCGGGCGTGAGCGCGCGACACGCTGTTGTGATCGAGCTGGACGTCCGCCTCTTCGCCGCGCCCGATCACGTGGACCCGGGCGGGCACGAGGGGAAAGAGGGCGCCGCGCTGGTCCTGGAGCGAGGGGATCCTGAGCGCCCCCGCGCCGGCCGCGGCCCCGGCCGCGATCGCCTCGAAGGCGGCCACGCAGTCGCTGGCCCTCTCGTAGCGGGCGCGCCGGTCGACGGCCAGCATCCGCAGGATCACCAGCTCGAGGGCCGGCGGGACGTCGTCGACCAGCTCGCTGGGGCGGAGGCACTCTCCCGCCGCGGCCTTGCGGTAGATGCTCATCGGCCGCTTGCCGGGGAAGGGGAGCTGCCCCGTCAGGAGGTGATAGAGCATGGCCCCCAGCGAGAACACGTCGGTCCGCGCGTCGACCTGGTGCTCGCCCCACTGCTCGGGCGCCATGTAGTAGGGCGTGCCCAGGATCTGGCCGGCGAGGCTGACGCCCTCGTCGCTCTCGACGGCCTTGGCCAGCCCGAAGTCGAGGATCTTGATCGCGCCGCTCTCGCTCTGGCGCACGTTGCCCGGCTTGATGTCCCGGTGGATCACGCCGACCGCGTGGGCCGCCGCCAGGCCGCGGGCGACCTCGAGCCCGATCCGGACCACCTCGCTCGCGGGCAGGGCGCCCTCGTCGGCGATCCGCTCCTCGAGGTCCTTCCCGCGCACCAGCTCGAGCACCAGGTGCGGGTTGCTGCCCTGCGCCTCGACCCCGTACACCTTGACCACGTTGGGGTGGTCGATCTTGGCGCCGACCGCGGCTTCGCGGAGGAAGCGGATCAGCCCGGCGCGGTTGGCGACCTGGCTCGCGGCCAGGAACTTGACCACCACCTCGGCCCCGTCGGACTGGCGGCGGGCGAGGTAGACCACGCCCATGCCGCCCTGACCGAGCTTCTCCAGGATCTCGCAGCCCGAGTGGACCTGACCGGGCTGGATGTCCCCGGCGGACACGGGGCCCGGCGCCTCGCCCTCGCTCAGCGAGGCGACCTGGCTCGTGCTCAGCAGCCCGCGCGCGAGCAGGTAGCTGGCGAAGCCGACGCCGGAGTCGGCGTCGCGGTAGTCGGCGAAGGCGGCCTGCGCGTCGCTCTCGGCCAGCCAGCCGCGCTGCACGACCGAGTCCAGCGTCTGCTGACGGCGCGCGTCCCAGAGGGTCTCGCCCGCGGACCCGTCTCCGTAGCTCGCGTCGCCTGACATGTCGCTCCTTGGCCCTCTGCAGAGCGGCCTAGCCTACTCGCTGGGGTCAGGCGCGGCCCTGCTGGGCCGCGGAATCGCGCTGAGGAAGAGCGGAGCGGCGCCCGCAATCGCGCGCGGCTGTCGCTCGCTGCGAGGGCTCCTGCTGACTCGAGTGGGTGAAGCAGGAAAGCAAGAAAGCAGGAACGACTCCGAATCACGTCCGCAGTCTTCCTGCTCTCCTGCTTTCCTGCTTCATATCTCCGGAACGCGAGGGAGCTGTCGCTCTCAGCGACAGCTCCTACTGACTCGTGTTTGAACGGGGAAAACTGGAAAACTCGCAGGAGGCAGCTCCGCAGAGACGTCAGCGCGCCTGCCAGTTTTCCAGTTTTCCTCGTTCCTATCTCCGCGACGCGAAGGAGCTGTCGCTCCCAGCGACAGCTCCTTGCGTTCTCAGTCGGAGAGACCCGGTTGGCTAGACGGCGAGGGGCTCGCTCGGGACGAGGTCCTCGAGGTCCACGCTGCCCTGGATCTCCATCGCGAGCGCGGTCACACGCGGGAGCATCCGCTTGAGGTAGCGCTCGGCCAGCTGACGGCGCTCGGGGTAGCGCTCGGCCTGACGGACCAGCACCCGGCCGATCGCCACGTCGCAGAGCATCTTGCCGATCCGCTCGGCGTGGACGAGGCCGTGGGCGAAGTCCTTCTTGGCGTCCCAGGAGCGCATGAAGTCGCGCCCCAGCAGGCCGAGCTTGTCCACGAAGCTGCCCTCGCTCAGCTCGCTGCGGACCTTCTGGGCGATGATCCGCCGCAGGATCGTCTCGGTCGCCTTGTGCAGCTCGAGCTTGGCGAGGAGCAGCGCCCGCACCAGGCCGCGGCTGGTCTGGGCGGCGAGGCGCCAGCGGACCGAGCGCTCGAGGAAGCCGGCGGGGTCCTTGATCGCCTGGCCGAGGTGATCCTTGAGCGCCATCAGGCACTGGATCTGGCTCGTGCCCTCGTAGATCGGCAGGACCAGCGCGTCGCGCAGGAGGCGGTCGGCGCCGGTCTCCTTGATGTAGCCCATGCCCCCGTGGACCTGCATGTTGATCCGGCCGAACTCGACGGCCTTCTCGCTCGCGATGAACTTCACCAGCGGGGTCAGGTGGCGGGCCTTGCGCTTGTGCCGCTTGAGGTCGCGCTCCATTCGCTCGCGCTCGCTCGCGCTGGCGGGCGGGTCGTAGCGCAGCTTCATCTCGAGCTTCTGGCTCAGCTCGACGTGGTTGACCGCCTCGAAGGCCAGGGCCCGCACGCCGCGCAGGTCGGTGTCCATGGCCTGGAGCATGTCGGCCATCAGCTCGTGGTCCTTGATCAGCTTGCCCATCGAGCTGCGCTGACCGGCGAACTGGACCGCCATTCGGTAGGCCTGCTCGCACACGCCGATCCCCTCGAAGCCGACGGCGACGCGGGCGTTGTTCATCAGCAGGAGCATCAGCTTGAAGCCCTCGCCCACCTCGCCGATCAGCTCGCCGACGCTGTCCTCGTAGAGCAGGCTGCAGGTGGGCGAGCTGTTGTGGCCGAGCTTCTTCTCGACCTTGGTCACGCGCACGTTCTCGACCTCCTCGCCCTCGCGCTCGATCACGCGCGGGACCAGGAAGAGCGAGAGGCCGTCGAGGCCCTGCGGGGCGTTGGGGTCGTCGGTGCGAGCGATCACGACCTGCCACTGGCCGTGGCCCGAGGTGATGTAGATCTTCTCGCCGCTCAGCCGCCAGCTGCCGTCCTCGTGCTTGGTGGCGCGGGTGCGGATCGCGGCCAGGTCGCTGCCGGCGTCGGGCTCGGTCAGCACCATGGCGCCCCAGCTCTGGCCGGCGCCCATCGACTCGATCGCCTCCTGCCAGCGGCACTCGGTGATCACTCCGTCCTCGACCTTGAAGCTGCCCTCCTTGGCGGCGTACATCATCAGCGCCATCGCGGTGCCGCCGTAGAAGGAGAAGTGGGTCATGGTCCCGCAGTCGGCGCGGGCGATCATCTCGGCGATCCCGAAGTAGAGCGCCCAGGGGCAGTTCAGCCCGCCGAACTCGCGGGGGAGGTTGACCCCGAACATGCCCATCTCCTCGAGCTGTCCGAAGATCTCGTCGAGCTCGGGCGGGTGGACGACCTGGCCCTCGACCAGCTTGTTGCCGGTGGCGTCGAGGGCCTCGGCCCGCGGCGCGATCTCGTTGGCGACGAACTCACCGACCTGGTTCAGGATGTCGCTGTAGAACTCGCGCGCCTCGGCCATGTTGGCCGGCCCGTCCTCGCTCTTGAACCCGGGCTCGTAGAGCGGAACGATCTTGTCCCACTCGATCGTGTGATCGAGGTGCCAGCGCAGGTCCTCGTTGTCGGTGTAGTAGTTGTCGCTCGCGGGAACCGGCATGGGGTCTCCTTGTTCAGAGCAACAATCTGCACCCATGACGCGCTGAGTCAAGCGTGGCCGGACCCTCTTCCTCTAGACTCCTGCGCTATGGGTGAACTCGTCGACGTCAACGAGCTGGCCGAGCCTTTCCTGGAGGAGATCCGGGCCGAGGTCGCCCAGTGCGAGCGGATCCGCTTGGTCGGAGTCATGGGCACGCGCGCCAACGCCAGCGACAAATACGCCGGCTACGCCGCGAGCGGCTGCGCCAAGGTCGGGATCGAGTTCGAGCTCCGCCACGCCGAGCCGGAGGCGGTCTCGCACGAGATCTTCCGCGCCTGCGAGGACCCCGAGGTGCACGGGATCCTCGTGTTCTATCCCGTGTTCGGCGGGGCCCGGGATCGCTCGCTCCAGAACGAGGTCGTGCCCGAGAAGGACGTCGAGGGCCTGCACTCGACCTGGACCCGCTGCCTCTACCACGACCAGCGCACGCTGCAGCGCGACGGCGCGGCCCGCAAGGCGGTCCTGCCTTGCACCCCGCTGGGGATCCTCAAGATCCTGACCCGGCTCGGGGCGCTGGCCGAGGGGCCGCCCCGCGAGCTCGCGCGCGGACGGACGGTCACGATCTTCAACCGCAGCGAGGTGGTCGGCCGGCCGCTGGCGGCGATGCTCGCGCACGACGGGGCCAGGGTGCACAGCTTCGATATCGAAGGCCACGTGCTCTACCAGGGCCTCGAGACCAAGCGCTGCGAGGTCTCCCGCGCCGACGCCCTCGCCGCGAGCCAGATCGTGATCTCGGGCGTCCCCTCGCGCGACTTCGAGCGGATCCATAAGCACGAGCTGCAGGAGGGCGCGGTGGTCGTCGACTTCAGCCACGTGCGCAACATCGACAAGGACGTCGTCGAGCGAGCCAGCCACGTGGTCCGGCGCGTGGGCCCGATGACGATCGCGATGCTCCTGCGCAACACCGTCCAGCTCTACCGCTCGTTCAAGGCCTGAGCCGTGGCCCGCCGTCGGATCGTACTCGGCCCCACCTACGCCGCCTTGCTCGAGGTCGGCGAGTGGCGCGAGATCCCCGGCTGCCCCGGTCGCTCGCTGCTCCCCGGAGTTCGCCAGGCCAGCCCGCGCGACCTGCTCGGCGAACGCGCCACGATCACGCGCCACGAGGTCGAAGGAGCGCCGGACCCCGTCCACGTCGCGGCGGTCCGCGGGGGCGGCCTGATCTCCTACGAGAAGGCCGAGGGCTGGGTGCACACACTCAACACGCCCGAGGGCTTCCTCCGCAAGCTGGCCGAGCTGGGGATCGCTCAGCCCGCGCCGTAGCGAGTCAAGATCGCCTGGTAGACGGGGGCGGGCACGAAGTCCTCGACCACGCTCTCCCAGCCCTCGGGGCCGACGAGCCCCTTGACGAAGCTGGAGGAGGTCTCGGCCAGATGCCGGGGCGGGATCAGGAACACCGTCGAGATGTCCGGCTCGAGGTCCTCGTTGACGTGGCGCATGGTGCGCTCGTAGCCGAAGTCGGTCTCGTTGCGGATCCCGCGCAGGATGAAGCCCGCCCCGAGCTTGGCCGCGTAGCGGATCAGGAACTGGTTGGTGAAGCTGTCGATCCGCACGTGGTCCAGGCCGCGCGTGATCTCCTCCAGCAGGCTCAAGCGCGTCTCGAGGTCGAAGGTGGACTGCTTGTCCGGGTTGACCCCGACCGAGACGACCAGCTCGTCGAAGAGCGCGGCCCCCTCGCGGATCATGTACATGTGTCCGTTGGTGGGCGGGTCGAAGCTCCCCGCGTAGACGGCCTTGCGCTCCATGGCACCTCCTTCGTCCATTCTGACACTTCACGCGCCTGGTAGGCTCGCCCTCCATGAGCAGCGACCTCGATCTGGTCGAGGAGTCCGACGACGAACGCCCGAGCGCGTTCGAGGACGACGTCGAGTTCATCCCGCCGCCCGGCGGGCCGCCCGCCCCTCCCAAGAAGGGGCCGCTGCGGGTGTTCGACCCGCACGAGGCCCCCGAGACCGTGCCGGGGATCATCCTGCGCGGGCTGCGCGAGGGGGTCGCGGCCCCGATCGTGCTGCTCTACGCGATCGTCGCCTCGCCGCCGCTGATCGTGCAGCGGATGCCCTGGGTCGACCAGCCCCTGCCCCTGCCCGGCCAGGCGCTCTGCTCCTTCGTGCTCTGCTTCTGCCTGCTGGAGCGGGCCCGCTCGAGCAAGTTCGCGGAGCGGGAGATGGACGTGCTCGACATGGCCAGCCTGCTCTGGCGCACGCTGCTCTTCTTGTTCCCCCTCGCCCTCGGCGTGGGGAACATGCCGCCGAGCGCATACGTGATCGCGCCCCTCTTGCTGGCGGGCCTCCCGCTCCTGCTAGGCACCATGGCGACCGACGTGTGGGGCGAGTTCCACCCGGTCGCCTTGTGGGCGGCCTTCTGGGAGACGCCCAACTACCTCGCCAACGCGGTCTGCTCGGGCCTGGCCCTGGCCGGCGGCATGGCGCTGATCTGGGCCATGCCCAACGGCTCGTGGTGGATCCGCGGCCCGATCGCGGTCCTGGCCTTCGGCTTCGCGGGCGCGGTGATCGGCGCCGCCCGCCGCGACGCCGAGCTGCTCGGCTCGGCGGACGACTACTATTGATTCGGTCCGCCCCAGTCGTGCCCGCGCCCGTGCCCGAGGTGAGCGCTGGAGGGCGCTGTCGCTAGCCGCGACAGCTGCGCCAGGCGCCCCAGGAGGTCTGACCCGTGGAGCAACTCTTCACCCACGCCGTGTCCCTGGCGGTCGGGCTCTCGCTCGCCGCCTCCTGCGGGCTGCGCGCCTTCCTGCCCCTCTTCGTGCTCGCCATTGTGAGCCGGCTGGGCCCCGAGTCGCTCTCGCTGATCCAGAGCGAGTCGCTGCAGTGGCTGCAGAGCACGCCGGCGCTGATCGCGCTCGGCGTGGCCGTCGTGGCCGAGGTCACGGCGGACAAGTTCCCCGCCGTCGACCACCTGCTCGACCTGATCCAGGGGCCCGTGCGCACGATCGCGGGCGGGCTGGCCTGCGTGGCCGTGGTC
>CALDQK010001228.1 GCA_937911525.1 uncultured bacterium | reverse complement strand
GCAGCCCGTCTGCAAGCGAGGCGTCGGCGGGAGGGGGCGAGGGCGACGCGGAGGAGGGGCTCGGTGGGGGAGGGCTGGCGAGCGCTGGTCCGAGGGGCGGGGACGGCTCGGGCGCGGCGGAGGCGCCCAGTCGGCTGCCGGCCGCGACCCCCAGCAGGAGCAGCAGCGCGAGCCCCCCCGTCAGGGGCAGCGCTCCGAGCCCCTTGGCGGCCGGCGCCGCCTCACGCTCCAGGAAGGCGCCCAGCGCCTGCTCCAGCTCGCTTGCGCTGGCGTAGCGAGCCGCGGGCGCGAAGGCCAGGCAGCGCGACACGATCGCGCGCAGCTCCGCCGGCACCCCCTCGACCTCGGCGCCCGAGGGCGGCCGCTCCCAGGGGTCGCGGTGCTCGCGCTCGTAGCGCCCCTCGCTCTCGAAGGGGTGAGCCCCGCTCAGGCTCTCGTAGAGCGTCGCCCCCAGCGCGTAGACGTCGCTGCGCGCGTCGACGGGGGCCTCGATCGTGCCGAGCTGCTCGGGGGGGCTGTAGGGCGCGGTGCCCAGCGTCGCGCCCTGGGCGGTCAGCCCCTCGGCGTCGTCGACCTTGACCACGCCGAAGTCGACCAGGACCACCTCGCCATCGGGCCGCACCAGCACGTTGCTCGGCTTGACGTCGCGGTGCACCAGCCCGGCCGCGTGGACGTGTCTGAGGGCGCGGGCCACGTCCCGGGCTCGCCGCGCGGCCACTCGCGGCGCCAGGCGCCCCTCGCTCGAGAGCGGCGCGCCCTCGACCAGCTCCATGATCAGACAGGGCAGCCCCGTGCGCTCGTCCTCGGCCGAGCCCAGGACGGCCACGATCCCCGGCGCGCGCAGGGCGGCCAGCGCCTGCAGCTCGCGCTCGGCCCGCGGGCTGGGCAGGCGCCAGCGCTTGAGCGCCACCGCGCGCCCCTCGGCGTCGAGGGCGCGGTAGACCTCGCCCTGGCCGTGGCCCGCGATCCGCTCGAGCACGCGGTAGCCCGCCACCTCGGGCGGCGGCGTCTCCTCGTCCTCCTGGCGCGCGAGGATCTCTCCCCAGTTGGGCATGCCCAGAGACTACCTGCCCCGTGGCCAGGGGCTCGGCGCCAGCGGTCGAGCGCGGGGGCAGGCTGCGCTAGGCTGCGCCCGTGCTCCCTCAGACCCGCTTCAGCGACTGGACCGAGTTCGGCTACGCCAGCTTCTACAAGCGCTACGTGGGCGGGCTGCAGGCCCTCGCCCAGCGCTACTTCCGCTGCGACCGCGCCGAGGCCGAGGCCCTCGCCCACGAGTTCATCGCCGAGCAGCTCCTCGTGCAGGAGGGCGGGCTGCTGCAGCGCTACGACCCCAGCCGTCGCTTCCGCAACTACCTCGTCACGGCCTTCCTCAACCACTGCCGCCGCGCGCTGCGCCGCCCGCAGCCCGAACCCCTCGAGGGCGAGCTGAGCAGCGACGAGCGCGACGACCCGGCCTTCAATCTCCTCCACCAGGAGGCCGAGCGCCTGCGCCTGCGCGTGCGCGAGGCCGTCGAGGCCGCCCGGAGCTCGATCCTCGAGGGCGGCGGCAAGCTCGCGCCCGTCGAGCGGGCCTACCTCGAGCTCAAGTGGCCCCTCGACCCCAAGCAGCCCGCCCGCTCGGACCGCGAGATCGGCGAGCTCCTCGCCGAGCGGGGCCTGCTCGAGAGCAAGACCCCCGCCGGCCGGGTCCGCGCCAGCGCGCGCGTCGGCGAGAAGGTCGGCGGCGTGCTCCTGGCGCGGCTGCGCGCGCTGCTCGAGGAGGACTATCGCCGCCACCTGCCCGAGGCCGAGCTCTCGCGCGAGACGACCCTCTCGCTGCGCGCGATCGTGCACGTCCTCTCCTGGGACGAGGTCGAGGGCTAGCGCTCAGGACGTCGGAGGGGCGGAGTCGAATAGAGACCAGGGCGCCGGGGTCTCACCCCTGCACCGAGGAGAACCCATGAACCTGCTTCGCCGTCTTCGCCTGTCCGCCTTCCTGGCCGGCTTGCTGCTCGTGTTCGCTGGCTGCTCCAGCCCGCCGCCCCTGCGAGCGCCGCGCAACCCCGACGGCAGCGCCATGACCATGTTCGTGCTGGTCAAGACCGGCAACCACGACGACACCCCGGCCGACACCGCCGCCGCGCGCGAGGACATCACGAGCTACATCGCGAGCGACCTCAGCGGCCGGCTCGGCAACTACGGCTGGGACGCCAAGGTCGTCAAGAGCGCCGACGAGGCGCCCCTCGAGGGCAGCGGCGTCTACCTGACCTCCGTCGACATGACCGAGTTCCTGCCCGGCAACAAGGACGCGGTCCTCGCCGGCCGGATCGCCGGCGGCTGGGGCGGGGGCGCCGCCCGCGACGCGGGCTCGGCCCGGGTCAAGATCGAGTATCAGGTCCTCCAGCCCGGCGGCAGCGCCGCCACCAACGGCGCCGCCTGGCACACCGACGAGCGCGGCCCTCGCCGCTGCGCGACCGTGGTCGACGGCCGGGCCGCGACCGCGATCACGCGCAACCTGGCCAACCGCCACGGGCAGTAGCCCGGCGATCGGCCAGACGCCTCGCTGAAGGAAGGCTAGATCCCGATCTGCTTGCGCAGGGCCGAGGCCTCGTCGGCGTCGAGCCACACCCCGCGGCAGTCGGGGCAAATGTCGATCGGGGTCTCGCTGCCGGGGTAGATCACCTCGATCAGCTGCTTGTTCGGGCAGCGGACGCAGGCGACCTCGGTCGCCTTGCCGCCCTTGCGGGGGATCTTGCGGGCCACGCCCAGGGCCCGGGTCAGGTCGCCCGAGTCGAGCCAGGTCCCGCGGCAGCCGAGGCAATACTCGGCGCGGACGCCGTTCTCGTTGGCCTCCATCAAGGTCCCGCCGCACTTGGGGCAGGCCGCGCGCTGCTTGGCGCCGCGGTCGAGGTCGTCGAAGAGCGCCTCGGCGCGCTGGCCGAGGTCGGGCTCCGCCTCCGTGACCAGCTTCTCGACGTTGGCCTGGAGCGTCTCGAGCTCGCCGCGGTCGAGCCACACGCCCTGGCACTTGGGGCACACGTCCACGTCGACCGAGCTGTGGGGGAAGGGCAGCTGGCGCAGGCGCTCGTCGTTGCAGCGCAGGCAGGCGAACTCGGTGTCCTCGCCCAGGGCCGTCTCGAGGCGCCGGTAGACGCCCAGGATCACGGTCAGCTCACCCGCGTCGAACCACATCCCCTTGCAGCCCGAGCAGAGCTCGACCAGGTTCCCCCCCCGGTCCATGTGCCACAGCTTGGCCTGGCACTTGGGGCAGCGGAAGCGCTGCTCGCCCGCGCGCTCGGCCTCGCCCAGGAGCGCGACCGCCCGCTCGGCCAGGTCCGGCTCGTCGCGCGCGACCAGGTCGCGCACGGTGCGCTGGAGCAGCTCCAGCTCGCCCGCGTCCAGCCAGGTCCCCTGGCAGTCGGGGCAGGCGTCGATCGTGACGTCGCTGCCGGGGAAGGTCAGCTCGCGCAGCTCGACGTCGCAGCGGACGCAGAACACGCCCGAGCCCGCGCCGGCCTTGGCGTCGAGCTTCTTGTAGACCTCGACCAGGAGCGTCAGCTCGCCGGGGTCGAGCCACAGGCCGCGGCAAGCCGGGCAGAGCTCGATCACGTGCCCGCGGCGCTCCACGTGGGCCAGGCCGCGGCGGCACTTGGGACAAGAAGAGATCGGCTCGCTCATGGCTCCTCCGGCCGGGTCAGCGGCGCTCGTCGGGGTCGGCGGGCTTCCTGGCTGGCTGCTCGGCCGCCAGGGCCTCCAGCCGCTGGCGCACCTCGCGCGCGGCGGGGATCGGGAAGGCCGAGGCGTCGGCGAGGTGGAACCACTCGCCGGCCTCCTGCTTGGGCGCGAGGAAGAACAGGTAGCTGGCCAGCTCGACCAGGGGACCCACCTCCCGCTGGCTCGTGCGCTCGCTGAACAGGAAGTCGCTCGTGGTCAGCTCGTCCAGGGCCCGGAAGGGGTGGGTCGGCGTCGACTTGCCCGCGACCACCTTCTGGACCCGCAGCCGGTAGCGGACCACGCCCTCCCGCTCGATCCGCTCCTCGACCCGCGCCGTCACGATCGCCTGCGAGAGGCGCAGCAGCTCGCGCAGCTCCTCCTCGCTCGGCTGCGGGACCTTCTCTTGGCCCTCCTCTTCGTCCTCCTGTTCGCCCTGATCCCCCTGGCCGCGCTTGCGCGGCGGGGGCGGCGAAATCGTGCAGGCCGACAGGCTCAGGGTCGAGCCGAGGGACAGGAGCAGGAGCAAGGTCAGTCGGTGGATCATGGGGGCCGTTCGCTCTCGCGCGGAGGGCATGGTATCCGACCGACCCTTCGGTACCCGTCCCCTCCTGAGATCGACCCGCGAGCCTTACACTGGCGCGCTCCTAGCTCGAGGACGCACTCTCAATGGCCCAGCTCCTGCTCTACGAGGACCCCCGCGCCCTCGCCGCCTACCTCGGCGGCGCGGCCCTGCTCGACCCCGAGCTGGCCGGCGCCGCCTGCGCCTGCTTCCAGGAGGGGCGCGGCGGCGGCCTGCTCTTCGTGGACCGCGAGGTCGAGCTGCCCGAGGACCGCAGCGGCGGCACGCGCGTCGTGCGCGCGGCCTTCGACAGCAAGAGCAACCAGATCGGCTGGGGGCGGGGCAAGAGCCGCCAGACCGTGGAGGCGGGCGAGCCGCGCGAGCTGGCCCAGGTCGTGCCGCCGATCCCCTGGGAGAAGCTGCCCAGCGCTGGCGAGCTGCTCTACCTCGTCCAGCCCGGCCAGCCCTTCGCCAACCTGATCACCCAGCACCTCGAGCTGGGCCTCGACGACCTGCGCTTCGCGCCCGTCCAGACCAGCGCCGGCGAGCGGATCCTGGTCGAGGTGCCCCAGCCCTCGTGGTTCCTGCTCGAGCGCTGGCTGGAGGATCACCCCGAGCAGGCCCAGGTCTTCCGCCGCCTGCAGGGCTCCCTGGGCGCGCGCGATATCTACGTGGAGTGGGGCTACCGCCACCCGCTCGAGGCCTGGCTGCGCGACCCCAGCGGCGAGGGCGTGATCCTGCTGGTCGACCGCAGCGGCCGCCACCAGACGATCGAGCGCGGCCAGCTCGAGGACGTCGGGCGGGTGCTCGACCTCGACCCGACCGCCTTCCCGACCGAGGAGCTGGTCCCGGCCCCGGCGCCCGAGCGGGTCTCGGTCTCGCTGCGCCTGCTGGACCGGACCACCCCCGCCGACCCCGAGCTGTGGATCCTGCCGGTCGACGACCGCCACCGCCTCGAGACCCTCCTGACCGAGACCCCCGAGGAGGAGCTCAAGAACCTGCTCGTGGCCTGCGTCGAGCAGGGCGGCGAGCGTCTGTTCTGCGTGCGCGAGGTCCTGACCGGTCGCGCGGCGCGCCTGCTCCCGCTGGGCAAGCGGACCTACGCGCCGGTCACGGGGCTGCCCGACCTGCTCGTCCCCTGCGGGCAGACGATCGCCCCGCCCCTGAGCACCGAGCGCTACGCGCGCGCCTTCGGGACGCGGGCCGACGTGCTGACCGTGCTGGACGAGGTCCCGGGCGACCCCCCGGGCCGGATCTCGCTGGTGCGGGTCCCCAAGGGCTCCTTCCGCGGCGTCGAGACGATCGTGGACTTCGTGTTCGACGGCGCGGCGCGGGACCTCGAGCAGGCCGTGCTGGCGACGCCCTTCGACCTGGGCCGCTTCGCCGAGGAGGACCTCGTCCCGGCGCGGGTCAAGAAGAAGGAGAAGGCGCCCAAGAAGCAGCCCAAGCCGACCCCGCCCAAGCCCGAGGACGGCCTGGCCAAGCCCAAGAAGGACGGGCTGCTGGCCAAGCTGATGAAGCCCTTCACGCGGGCGGTCCCGAGCGAGCCCAAGTCGGGCGAGCGCAAGGGCAAGGGAGACCAGGCGCCCGATCCGCGGCGCGAAGAGGTGCTGGCGCTCCAGCGCGAGATCACCCTCGGCAGCCCCAAGCCCAACCACTGGCTCCGCCTGGGCGCGCTCCTGCGCGAGCTGGGCGACGCGGTCGAGTCCCTGCGCGGGCTCGAGAACGGGGTGTGGGACCTGCGCGACGAGCAGGCCGACACCGCCCTGGGCGAGCTCGAGGACCTGCTCGGCCCGCCCCAGGACAGCGGCAGCGGCGACACCGAGGAGCTCTACCGGCGGGCCTTCGCCTACCGGCGCGAGGTCAGCGCCAAGGCGGGCGACGCCGACAGCTACCGGCGCGCGACCGAGGAGATCTACTCGCTCCTGCGCGACCAGGAGGACCGGCTGCGCAAGAAGAGCCGCTGGCTCCTGTGGCGGATCGTGCTCCGCGAGACGGGCGACGCGATCGAGGGCGAGCGCCAGCGCGAGGCGATCCTGAGTGACCTCGTCCTGCGCGGGCTCGAGGAGCGCGAGGTCCCGCCCTTCGTGCGCCGCCTGCTGCTGGACCACTTCGGCCAGCGCGCCGCGACCGGCAGCGGGGCCAACGAGGCGCTGGGCTTCCTCAGCAGCGCCGAGACCTTCGTGGGCAACCTGCCCCACCCCGCCGTCCAGGCCGAGTCCCTCAGCCACGTCGGCTGGGCCCTGGCCGAGCTCGGGCAGGGCGAGCGCGCGGGCCAGCTCGGCCAGCGCGCGGTCCAGCTCGCCGACAGCAAGGCCGGCGCTCCGCCCCACCTCGCCTGGCGCGCCCAGGCCGTGGCCCGGGTCGGCGCCGTGCAGGAGCGGGTCCAGGGGCGCGACCAGGGGCGGGCCGCCTTCACGCGCGCCCTGCGCACGCTCTCGAGCGAGCTGGCCGAGAACCCCTCGCCCAAGAGCACCGAGGGCACGCGGGCCCGCAAGGCGCTCGTGCAGTGGTTCGCGATCGTGTCCGAGGCCTGGGGCGGCGAGCGGAGCCAGGACGCGCTCCTGCGGCAGGCCTTCTCGCTCGTGCTCGGGCTGCCGGTCACGGTGCGCAGCAACGTGCTGGTGGGCGCGCGCCCGCACCTCGAGACCCTGGGCCTGGGCGACGAGTGCCGCGGCCAGCTCTACGAGCTGCTCGAGGACCGGCGCCTCGACGAGGCGCGCCAGCTGTGCCAGGAGATGAACTCCGCCAGCAGCGCCTATCACAACGCGACCGACGCCTTCCGGACCCACGTCCAGAACGTGATGACCGCCCTCGGCGAGTCGCAGGGCGGCCAGGGGCTGACCGTGCCCGAGGCCGAGCAGGTCCGCGACATGCTGCGCGGCGACGCCGACCTCGTGGACGAGTTCGCGATCGAGCCCTTCCTCCAGGCGCTGCGCGCCCTCCCGCAGGACCCCTGGGCCACGACCAAGGACGTGGCCGACCGCTTCGTGGCGCAGGGCCGGCTCTACGAGGCGCGTTTGCTGCGGATCGCGGCCCTGCGCCGCCTGGCCGAGCTGGGCGACCGGACCCAGGGCCCCGACCACCTCGAGCAGAACCTGGCCGAGGCTTGGACCCAGGAGGGCGAGAAGGGCAAGCTGCGGATCCGGCTCGTGACGCGGCTCGTGGCGCTGGTGCCGGCCTTCGGCCTGCGCGAGCGCGGGCTCAAGATCCTGCGCGAGGTGCAGGAGACCGTCCGCCAGCGCGTGCAGGACGACGTCTACTGCCGCAACGAGGTCCTGATGGCGACCACCCTGGCCGCCGCGCAGCTCGGCGACAGCCGCGCCAGCTTCGAGCTGGTCGAGCAGGCCGCCCACACCGCGCTCCAGGACTTCCGCGAGGGCCAGGGGCAGCGCACCCGGCACCTGCTCTTCGAGACCCTCGACGAGTGCGTGCGCGGCGCGGCCGAGCTGGGCGAGTCGCGGCGCGGGCTGAACCTGGTCAACGAGGTGATCCAGGCCGCGGAGGCGGCGCTGGCCAACAGCCCGGCCGGGGACCTGGGCCGCTACTTCTACTGCGGGACCCTGATCCACTGCGGCCAGGCGGCGCTGCGCCTGGGCGACAACGACACGGCCGCGGCGACCTTCGCCGACGTGCTCCAGCACAGCCAGAGCCTCTCGCCCTTCGACCAGAAGGACCTGCTCCTGCAGGCGGCCCGGACCGCCGGCGAGCTGGAGGGCGCGCAGCGCTACCGGCTGGCGGCGCAGGTGC
>CALDQK010001227.1 GCA_937911525.1 uncultured bacterium | reverse complement strand
CGCAAGCTGGCGCCCGCGACCTCCCCCGACCTGGAGGCGATCTGCCTGCGCGCGCTCGCGCCCGAGCCCGCCGAGCGCTTCCTGGACGGGGCTGAGCTCGCCGCCGAGCTGCGCGCATTCCTCGCGGGCCAGGGCACGCGCTCGCGCACCGGCGCGCTCCTGTGGCGGCGCGTGCGCACCTCGCGGGCCCGCTTGCTCGCGGCCCCGATCCTGGCGCTCGTGACCTTGGGCGCCGTGGCGACCGGCTATCGCCGGACGGAGTCGAGCGCGTCGAGCCGCGCGCCCACCTCCCCCAGCCAACCTGGGCCCTCCCAACCGGGACCCAGCCAGCCTGCGCTTCCTCCGCCCTCCTCGAGCCCCACCCCTGGGGGTTCCGCCCGCGGGCCCGACGAGCTCCCCGACCTGCGTATGCCCGCGCTCGAGGACGAGCCGCTGAGCAAGACCTCGATGCGGACCTTCGTCGAGTCGGCGATCAAGGGCGAGACCTACGCGATGCTGACCCTCGCCGCCTGCTACGACTCTGGCGCCGCGGGGATCACGGACGGCGAGCGCGCGCTGGCCTGGTATCTGCGGGCGGCCGAGCAGGGCAACACCGCAGCCAAGCTCGCCGCAGCCTTCCGCATGATCGAGCATCCCGTCGGTCGGGCCAAGCGGACGCGCGCCCCTGCCAAGGCGCTCGAGCTGCTCCAGCAGGCCTACGAGGAGGGGGCGGCCGACGCGGGACTCCTGCTCGGGCAGGTCTATCGCTACGGCGCGCTCGGCTGCGAGCGGGACCGCGAGCGGGCGCACCAGCTCTTCCGCGCGCAGATCGAGAAGGGCGACGCGGTGGCCGCCGTGCGGCTCGCCGAGGATCTGGCCGAGGACGACCCCGCGGCCGCGCGGAGGGTGCTCGAGGAGGGCCGGGACAGGGGCTTTCCCGACTGCAGCTACGGCCTGGCCCGCATGGCGTGGTGGGGAGAGGGCGGCCCCCAGGACCGCGAGCTGGCCCTCACGCTGCTGCGCGAGCTGACCCAGGGCGACCACGACTACTACCGCCGGCAGGCGGAGCGCGCGCTGGCGCGCCACGCGGCCGGCCGGCCTCCCCTGAAGCGGCGCTGAGCCCCTACTCCTCGGGGGGAGTGTCCCGGCGGGTGCGCCCGCCGCGCGCGGGCGGCTCCACGTCCTCGACGATCGTCCCGTGCCCGGGTCGCTGGGCCGGGGTGTCGTCCTCCTGCGAGCTGAGGAAGGCGTCGCTGGCGGGCGGACGCGGAGAGCTGGCTTCGCCCTTGCTGCTGCCCCCTGAGACGGGGTCGAGGGTCACCAGGCCGCGCTCGAACATGACCAGCAGCGCGCGCCGACAGCGCTCGTCGAGCTCGCTCAGGGGCTGGCCCAGGTCGCGCGCCAGGCGCTCGATCACCTGCGGGGCGGTCGAGCGGTTGTCGACCCGCTCCAGCAGGTCGCGCACCAGGGGCTTGATATCCAGCTCCGGCGAGAGGCGCGACTTCTTGAACACGACCCGGAAGTCCTTGGTCTCGAAGCCGGTCCCGGTCGGGCGGCGGCGCTCGGTCAGCATCAGGTCGTCGGGCACGCCGACGCGCATCGCGTCCAGCTCGCTCAGGGACTCCATGCCGCGCGAGAGCTTCTTGGCCTGGAACAGGCGGGTCAGCTCGCCGGCCATGGTGTCGCGCGGCGGCTTGGCCTCGTCCTCCTGGGTCCAGGGCGGCTTGGGCGCCTCCTCGTTCCAGGTGAAGGTCAGGATCACCCCCACGATCCGCTTGAAGCGCTGCGAGCGGAGGTTGGTCACCCACTCCATCAGCTGCTTCTCGTAGCGCGGGTAGCGCTCGCCGTACATCCGCTTGGTCTGGGCCACCGCGTAGTCGACGATGTCCTCCTCGCCCAGGCGAATGCTGTGGAGGTGCATGTTGGCGCCGCCCGTCCAGCGCCGGATCCGGTCCAGGTAGCTCTCGCCGTCGCGCTCGGCCACGTGGGTCACGACCTGCGCGATCCCGCCCTTGTTGAGGTGGTCGGGGATCTCGGCCACGATCCGGCGCAGCACGTCGGCGCCGCTCGGGCCGCCGTCGCGATAGGCCAGCTCGTAGACGGGGGAAGGCACGAAGGGCGGGTTGGCGGTGATCAGGTCGAAGCGCTCGCTGCCGACCGAACCGAAGAGGTCGCCCTCGAGGAACACCGCGTTCCAGGCGTCGTTGAGCATCGCGTTCAGGCGCGCGAAGTTGACCGCGCGCGGGTTGATGTCCACCCCGACCGCGCGCTCGGCGTGGGCGGCCGCCAGGATCCCGTGCACGCCGCTGCCCGTGCAGAGGTCGAGCGCCGAGCGGATCGGCCCGTGCAGGGTGGTCCGCGCCAGGTAGTAGGTGTCGGCCCCGAGGTACATCACCGGCTCGCGCGGGATCCGCGCGTCGAGCCAGGGGTCGTGCCCCGTGAAGCGGTGGTCGGTCGCGAAGACCTTGTCCTCGCCGACCGGATAG
Source organism: uncultured bacterium (assembly GCA_937911525.1). Lineage (GTDB taxonomy): Bacteria > Planctomycetota > J058 > J058 > J058 > NORP233. The sequence continues at coordinate 6,109 of CALDQK010001227.1, read as the reverse complement.
AGGCTGATCCGCGAGCGCCAGGTGCGCGAGGCGCGCTCGCCCACGAGGATCCCCGCCTCGCGCAGGACCTGGCGGGCCGAGGCGTCGAAGAGCTGGCTCAGCTCCTCCTCGGTCACGATCCCCTGCAGGAGGAAGAGCCCGATCGCCAGCTCCTGGTCGTTGCGGTGCCGCAGGCTGCGCTTGTGGTAGTAGGGGTAGTCGCTGAAGCGGAGCTCGCTCAGGTCCTTGAGGCCGAGCCGCTCCCGGACGCCTCGCTCGGTGAAGCCGACCTCCCGCAAGCGGGCGCCGACCCGGCGCAGCCCGTCGGGGTCGATCTTCTCCAGGTCGAAGAAGGCTCTCTGGGGCACAGGCGTCCTCCTGGCGGAGGATTGTCTGCTGCGGGACCTGAGCCGTCAAAGGGACCCCGCGCCGTTCCTGTCCCCGCGGCACCGTGATACAAATGTCCGCTCTAGCTGGCGCAGCGCTGGTCTCGCCTCAAGGAAGGCCGCTATGAAGCTCAAGGACAAGGTCGCGATCGTCACCGGCGGCGGCCGCAACATCGGCGCCGCGATCGCCTATCGCCTCTTCGAGCAGGGCTGCCACGTGGTCGTGTGCTCCCGCACTCAGGAGGAGATCGACCACACCGCGGGCGTGATCCAGGAGCAGGGCGGGCGCGCGATCGCGGTCGCCTGCGACGTGGGCAAGGAGGAGGACGTGAACCGCGTGGTCGAGGCGACCCGCAAGTTCATGGGCCGGGTCGACTTCCTGATCAACAACGCCGGCACCTACACGAGCAAGCCCCTCGGCCTGACCACCAGCGAAGACTTCGACACCCTCGTCAACGGCAGCCTGCGCGGCCCCTTCCTGTTCAGCAAGGCGCTGCTCGAGGACCTCAAGGCCGCCCCCAGCGGCCGGATCGTGAACGTCTCGAGCCTGTTCGGCGTGATCCCCGGCAGCGACGTGGCGCTCTACTCGGCCGTCAAGGCCGGCATGATCGGCTTCACCAAGGCCCTGGCCCGCGAGCTGCACAAGGACGGGATCAACGTCAACGCGGTCTGCCCCGGCACGGTCAACACCGACACCGAGGTCGAGCTCGACGAGACCCGCGCCGTCCTGGGCCGCCAGCTCCTGCCCCGCGACGTGGCCGACGTGGTCAGCTACCTCGTCACCGACGAGTCGAGCCAGATCACCGGCGCCGCGATCGAGATCCCCGGCCCGACCAACTTCCACGTGGCCGAGATCACCCGCGCTGGTGGCGCCTAGTCCACTGGCTCGGCGCCTCTCGGCTGCGCTCCTCGGCCTGCTGCTCTGCCTGAGCGGCTGCGCCGCGCCGCCGGTGCGGGTCGAGCCGCCCGAGCTGAGCGCCTTCGCGCCGGTCTCGACGGCGGTCCAGGTCGCCGTGGCGGACCTCCGCCCCGAGGTGGACCCCGCTCAGCTCGGTGTGATCCGGACCACGATGGGGATCCCCCGCACGGTCCGCCTGGCCGGCGAGCGCGAGGTCGCCGCGGGCCTGGCGGAGTCCCTGGCGGCGGGCCTGAACGCGGCCAACCTGCGCGCCGAGGTCGTCCCCTACCAGCCGCCCGGCTCGGAGCCCCCCGCCAGCGTGGCGCCGGTCGGCTCCGGCGCGCGTCGCCTGCAGCTCGTGATCGACGAGCTGTGGAGCGACGGCTACTTCGGCGAGCTGAGCGTCAAGTTCGCCTTGCGCCTGCACGTGCTCGACGGGGCCGGCCAGCTCCTGGCGCGCGCCGAGCGGCGCGCCAAGCCCGTCACCCCCTACGGCGGCTCGGAAGACTACTCCGACGTCGTGGGCGCGCACCTGCGCGCCGCCCTCAGCGCGCTGCTCGAGCGGCCTCAGATCCGCGCCGCCCTCGGCGGCGCCCCGCCGCCCCCCGAGGACCGCGCCCCCGACGCGCCCCCCGAGGAGCCCGCGGCCTGCGCCCAGTGCGGCGAGCCCCGCCAGCCGGGGTGGCGTCACTGCCCCCAGTGCGGGAGCGCCCTGCGTTAGCCCGCGTTGACACGCTTCCGCTGGCCCGGCTAAGGTCTGCCGCGAGCGAGAAGGAGAGCCCGTGCCCTACGACGACAGCTTCCGCGGTCACGAGGTCTGGAAGCTGCGCAAGTACTCGATTGCGCTCCCCAACGGGCCGGACGGCTTCGAGAACGCGCTGCGTGACAACGCCGCGACCGTCGCTGCGAACACGGTCGGCGCCACGCACAACAAGGCGCTCTCGGGCCTCTACCTGACCGACTGGAAGGCCGCCGTGGCTAGCGACGGAGTCGAGCGGGTCTCGCTCGAGAAGCTCTCGCGCACGCCGGCGACGGGGGGCACCTTCACGACCAAGAAGCACTCGATCGTGCTCCGCTTCGTCGACGCGGGCGGCTTCCTCTGTCACTTCCTGCCCTGGGACGACCGCGGCGGCGCGGTCTACATGGAGCTCGACGACTCGGGGCCGAACATCTTCTTCACCGCCGCGCTCAGCGGCTGCTCGGTCATGGTCGACGGCAACGCGGACAACCCCACCGTCTACCACTTCGGCTGCGAGACCTGGACCGACTCCAACTACGTGGAGGCAGGCAACGTGGGGCCTCCCATGAACGAGACGCACCAGCTGTGGGAGGACCTGTTCCGCCACCACGCGGGCCACGCGCCCCAGCACCTGATCGACAAGCGCAACTACGTCAACGACTTCAACCCCAACTTCACGACCGCCAACTCGCGCCAGTTCGAGACCCAGTGCCAGAACGACAAGGGGGACCCCGCCGCGCAGGCGCTCCCCTGGGGGATCGTGTTCGGGCTCCGCGACGACAACGACGACTGGGCGTTCTATCTGCAGGAGAACGCCACCTTCCGCTACAAGAAGAAGGAGGTGAAGTGGTCGGGGCTTCGGCCGCGCCGCGTGAGGGGCCAGTTCCGCGAGCAGTGCCGCCCCATGAACCTCAAGCAGTTCTTCCCGGCGGTCGTGGACAACGCGCCGCGCTGGACCTTCGGCTGAGCTGAGCGGGGCTCAGGCCCCGTAGACCTCGACCAGCTTCTGCTGCGTCGCCTGGTCGAGCTCCCCGCTCCCCTCGAGTCCGTGCTCGAGCTGGAACTCCTTGAGCGCCTCCTTGGTGTGCTCGCCGAGCGTCGCGGGGTCGTCCTCGCCGCAGTCGTAGCCGAGCTCCTCCAGCCGGTCGTGGGCCCCCTCGGGGGTGTCGGCCGGGTCGAGGTGCCCCGGGTGGATCTCGAGCAGACTCGGCTCCTGGTCGTCGCCGTGGTCCCACGCGCGCACCAGGATCTTGCGCCCGATCGGGACCTGGACCTCGAGCTTGCGGTCGTTGCTCGTGCGCAGCTCCTCCTCCTTACCCGAGGGGTGGTAGCGCTCGTCGTCGACCTCGAGCTCGTACTTGATCGCGCCCTTGCTCTCCTCGTTCTCCTCGAACTCGAGGTGGATCGGGTAGCGCGGCGGGTAGATCACGAAGGTGTGCTCCTGCTTGAGCTCGACCTCGTGCTCGGCGGGCTGGACCTCGGGGATCCACACCTTGTCGCCCTTGTAGAGCACGTGCGGATCGGGGCGCTTGGCGCGCAGGTCCGCGTTCTTCTCGTGCTCCCAGATCAGCTTCCAGTCCTTGATCCCGTAGTCGAGCGCGATGATCGCGAGGTCCTCGTCGGGCTGGACCTCGTGCTCCACCTCGCGGGCCTTGGGCTCGCTGGACTGCTGCTGGTCGCTCGACTGCTGCGAGTCGCTCATAGGGCCTCCTTGAACCACCCCGCCTCGCGGCGGGGGAAGTGAATGCGCGCCCGAGAGAGCCCTGCGGGCAGCCCGCTGGCGCGGGCCCGGCCCTCGGCGTCGAGCTTGCCCTCCCAGAGCACCTCGCCGCTCTCGGGGTGGCGGACCTCGACCGGCTCCTCGGCCAGGGGCTGCTCGCGGTCGTCGGTGGCGTGGATCGCCAGCCAGCCCTTGCCCTGAACCGCCTCGCCGCTGCTCTCGGCCAGCTCGACCTCGGGCAGGGCCTCCTCGATCCCCGGCAGCGCCAGCTCCTGGCGGAACCAGCCCCCGTCGCGGCGAGGGAACACGACCTTGGCCGCGCTCAGCTCGGGCGGCAGCCCGCTGGCGCGGGCGCGGCCCTCGGCGTCGAGCTTGCCCTCCCAGAGCACCTCGCCGCTCTCGGGGTGGCGGACCTCGACCGGCTCCTCGGCCAGGGGCTGCTCGCGGTCGTCGGTGGCGTGGATCGCCAGCCAGCCCTTGCCCTGAACCGCCTCGCCGCTGCTCTCGGCCAGCTCGACCTCGGGCAGGGCCTCCTCGATCCCCGGCAGCGCCAGCTCCTGGCGAAACCAGGCCGGGTCGCGGCGCGGGAAGACGACCGCCACCTGATCGACGCGGAGCTTGCGCACCTCTGCGCGCCCCTCGGCGTCGAGGGTCCCCTCCGCCAGGATCGAGCCCGCGAGCGAAATGACCTGATAGGGCTCGTCGGCGAGGGCGCGCCCGCGGTCGTCGACCAGGGCGATCTTGAGCCAGCTCCTGCGCTTGACGTTGAAGGCGCGGGTGCGGTCGTAGCGGACCGTCCAGGTCTCCTTGGTGACGTCGCACTCGGGACAGGCTTCGTCGTCGGTGAGGTCGTGTCCGCAGTGGTGCCAGGGCATAGGGGTCTCGCCAGGCGCACCCTAGGTCGCGGTCAGGGCGATTGCAACGCGCTGGCGAGCCCTCACCCCAGCTTGCGCCGCGCCTCCTCCAGGCGAGGGCGGATCGCGGGCGCGTCGGGGGGCTCGCCCTCGAGGTAGGCCTCGAGGTCGGCCACGGCCGCGGGGTAGGCGCGGCGGGCGAGCTGGATCAGGCCGCGGTCGCGGCGCTCCTCGGGGCCGGCGTCGAGGAGGAGCAGGCGCTCCACGTCGAGCAGGGCCAGGTCGAGGTCGCCCCGGCGCAGGTGGCTGCCCTTGAGGTTGCGCAGCATGCGGGCCAGGATCGCGCGCTCGCTCACGGGCGCCAGCAGGGCCTCGCTGAAGGGCAGCGCGCCGCCGGTCAGGGTGCGCAGCAGCTCGGCGCAGTCGTCCTGGCGGAGCAGCCGGCCCTGGTGGAAGCAGTCGAGGTAGTGCCCGCTCGGCGCGCCGACCAGGAAGTGAGCGGGGAAGCCGACGCCGAACAGCTCGAGCCCGCCGCGGCGCCCGACCTCCAGCGCGACCACCGCGAGCGAGATCGGGATCCCGAGCCCGCGGCGGAGCACCTGGTGCAGGTAGCTGTTGCGCGGGTCGTAGTAGTCCTGTTCGTTGCCGAGCAGGCCCAGCTCGCCGAAGAGGTAGCCGCTCAGGACTCGCAGCCCCCGCTCGGGGTCCTCGCCGCTGCCGAGGCGCGCGCGGAGCTCCTCGCCCAGGCGGCTCAGCTCCGCGCGCCAGGGGTCGAGCTCGACCTCGGGCTCCTCGGCCAGGGCCAAGCGCAGCGCGGCTTCGCCGAGGTCGAGGGGGTCACTGAGGGCCTCCTCGAAGCGGGCGATCGACTCTTGCTGACCCGGTGTCACGTCCCCACCCTAGCGACAGGGGCAGGGGGCGCGCACGTGTCAAGGGCACGCGGGGAGTAGACTCGGGTGGTGGAGACGAAGAACGAGGCGCGCAGACCTTCCCCGCTGGGGCTCCTCCTCGCCCTCGGAGCCGCTGGCGTCGCGCTCTACGTCGGCGCGGGGGTCTCGGCGGCCAACGTCGGCGTCGAGCTGACCGACTTCGGCTTCGACGCCTACACCGCGCGCCGCCTCCCCTCCTTCTTGCCCTTCCTGGGCGTGGCCCTGTGGGTGATCTGGCGCGCGGCCGAGCCGCGGAAGAGCTGACGCGGGCCGCTATCTAGGTCTGTAGGTCTGGTCGCTAGCGCACACCAGCCAGTCCAGCTTGCGCCCCTCGACGCGAGTCCAGAGCGCGGGGCGCGGGGCGAACTCGCGCGGGTCGGCGCCAGCGGGCACCTTGAGCACGACCCGGCGGCTGGCGACCCGCCGCGCCTCGGCCAGGAGGCCAGCGTCCAGGGCCTCAGGCCAGGCGATCGCGCGCAGGACGGGCCAGCACTGATGCGCCGCGGCGGGCCGGGGAAACATCGGGTCGAGATAGACCACCTCGGCGCTGGCGGCCGGCTGGCGGCTGAGCCACTCGCGCGCGTCGGCCTCCTCGCCGGCCCGC
>CALDQK010001226.1 GCA_937911525.1 uncultured bacterium | reverse complement strand
AGCGGTTCATGAGCGTGACGACGAGCCAGTCCTGCTCCTTGCCCAGGTCGACACCGAGCACGTTCTGGAGGGCCGGGTCGGCGCTCCGATCGGGGAAGCCGGGCACGAACAGGCGCGAGGTGTCCGGGAAGGCCAGCAGCAGGTCGTCCACGAAGATCGCGTCGAACTCCTGAGCCGCCTTGTCTGCGCTCATCTTTCGGCGCAGACGCCGCAGCCGCGCCTTGTTGCTGTAGGGGCTGTCGCTCGAGCGGAAGCGGAAGTGGGCGTTCTCCGCGTCGTCGCTCGTGAACTCCTGGTAGACCCAGTTCTTGCCGACCGGGGTCGTGGTCACGATCACGCGGCCATTCCCCGAGGCGAGCGCGCCCAGGGCGGCCTCGTAGGCTCGCTCGGAGAGGTAGGCCCCCTCGTCCACCCAGAACACGCCGTCGATCGAGGGCCCGCGGACGGACTCTTTCCGGTCGGCGGAGAAGACCGCGATCTTGGATCCGTTGGGGAGGAGGAAGCGCTTCTTCTGCTCCTTCCAGACGGCGCCCGGGACCTCACTCGCCATGGCGCGGAGCTTGTCGATCGCGGTTTGGGCGATCTGGTAGGTGGGCGCCAGGACCGCGGAGAAGGATTTGGGGCGCTCCATGGCGATCCGCAGGACCTCGAAGGACGCCCAGTGGGTCTTCCCGCTCTGTCGTCCGGCGACAACGACCCGCGTTTCCGCGCGGGATCGACTGGCCATTCGCTGGGCCCACCAGGGCACGTAGGAGGTGGTGCGCGCCTCGACCTCGCGAAGGCGCGCGGGGAGACCCTTGGCGCCTTGCTGCTCGGCGAGCCGGCGGAGATCGGCCGTCACCATGGCGGGGAGACTCCGATCCGACGCACCCAGGCCGGCGGACCGCTCCAGCCGGCGCGCGCCTGACGGGCTGCGTTGTGGCTGGCACACAGCCAGCGCAGGTTGGACCAGTGGTTGTCGCCGCCCTTGGAGAGAGGCTGAAGGTGATCGACGACCAGCTGCTGATCCTCGGGTGGAGTGAGGCCTTGTTCCTGGCAGAGCAGACAGAACCGCCCGCCCTGCTTGGCGTTGACGAGGGCCAACACCTCCGCCGGGAAGTCGCGCGTCGAGAGTCGGCGCCGGTCGCCGCGACCCCACTCTTCGGCGGTCACGCCGCCGCGCCCGTGTCGACGTTGGGGTTCTCGAGCAGGTCGGCCTGGGCCTGCTCCTTCAGGACACGCAGGACGAGCTCGCGGCGGGCATCCGAGACGATCCCCTCGAACACGCGCAGCATCAGCCCGCCCTCTTCGGTGCAGAGGAACACCCGACCGTCAGCGTGCTCGCGGCCTGCGTCCTGCTGGGCGAGCATGTTCTGGCGGGCCTCGGCCATGAGCCGCTGGATCGCCTGCCCGCGCGAAGGGAGGAGCGAGCCCGAGGCTAGCAACGCGGCGACCTCCTGGTTGATCGCGATCAAGTCGCCGAACCCGCTCGCGTCGCGGATCTTGCGGTCGAGCCCCAGATCCTTGAGCGCCTTCTCTGATGCGACCTCGAGCTCGTTCTTGCGGGCGATCGAGATCTTTCGCGCCAGCTCGGCCTTGGCCAGGCTCTGCTTGGACGCGACGGGAACTCCCGATGGTGAAGGGGCCGACGTAGGCCGGCTCGGCAGCGCGTCCTGGTGCGAGGGCCGGCCGGCGCGCCCCGTGTTCCCTTGGCCAGACCGCCACCGTCGGACCTCCTGCTCGGAAAAGCGCAGCTGCCCCTTGACCTTCGAGGTCGGGCAGCCGCGCTGCGCGTAGCGCTCGACGGTGCGGACGCTGACTCCGAGGGCTTGGGCGAGCTCGCGTTTGCTGAGGTTCCGGTTCACAGAGCGCCCTCGCCCGGATCGATTCCGGCGGAGCGCGCGTAGTCGCCCCAGCGCTTGCGGATCACGTCGCAGAAGCCCGGGCTCAGCTCCATGGCGAAGCAGCGCCGACCCTCCAGCGCCGCCGCGATCAGGCACGTCCCGCTGCCGCCGAAGGGTTCGTAGCAAAGCTCGCCCCGCGCCGTGTGCCAGCGAATCGGACGCGCGAAGATCTCGAGCGGCTTCTGGGTCGGGTGGATCCCGTCGGAGTTGCCCTTCTGATCTATCGGCCACACCGTGGTCTCGTTGTTGGGCGGACGTCGCCGCGGCGGCGTCCCCTGGACCCAGCCGTAGAAGCAGGGCTCGTGCTGCCACATGAAGTGCGAGCGGGTCAGGACGGCGCGCGCCTTGACCCAAATGATCTGCTGGTGGCAGAGCAGGCCTGCCCGC
>CALDQK010001225.1 GCA_937911525.1 uncultured bacterium | reverse complement strand
GCTGGAGGGCCTGCTCGAAGCCGTCGCGGGCCTCGGCCAGGCGCTGCTTGCGCAGGGCGGCGCTCTCCTTCTGCAGCCGATCGAGCCCGGGCGGGGGACCCAGCGCGCCGTCGCTGGTCGCGCCGGCCTGGCGGATCTTCTCCTCGACCTCGAGGGTGCACTCGTAGGGGTCGGCGCGGACCAGGTTCAGGCGGGCGAGCGCGGAGCGCGCCTCCGCCTGGACGACCTTGGCCTCGCGGTCCTGGGCCGAGAGGATCTCCTCGTATTGCTGCTGGGCCCGCTCGTAGTCGAGCACCCACTCCAGCGCGCGGCCGAGCCCGAGGTAGGCCTCGTAGCACTGGGCCGAGCGCGAGATCGCGACCTCGTAGTCCTTGATCGCCTGGGGCAGCTTGCGCTGCGCGAAGTGCAGGGCCGCGCGGTGCAGGTAGCCGTCGGGGAGCGAGGGCGTGATGTCGATCGCCTCGGTCAGCGAGTCCTGGGCCTCGCCGAAGTGCCCCAGGGCCTGCTGGGTGCGGCCCAGCCAGATGTAGCCCTCGAAGCTGTCGTCCTTGAGGTCGAGGACCTTGGTGAAGTCCTGCAGGGCGTCGGAGTGGCGGCCCAGCTCGTAGAGGGTCTGGCCGCGCAGGAGGTAGGCGCGCAGGGTCTTGGAGTCCTGCTCGATCACGTCCGAGAAGCAGGCGATGGCCTTGGGGTAGTCCCCAGCCAGGTCGTGGACGCGGCCCATCTCGAGGCGGGCGTCCTTGTGACGCGAGTCGACCTCGAGGATCTCCTGAAAGGTCTTGAGCGCCGCCGTGACGTCACCCTGGAGCGCGCGCACCTTGCCCGTCTCGAGCCGGAAGCGGAGCTTGTCGTCCCGTGACTTCTCGACGAGGCCGGTGCGCTCGTCGAGGAGCTCCTGGTAGCTCTCCTCGGCCTTGGCCTTGGTCTCTTCGTCCGCCTCCTCGGGGACCTCGGGCTTGGCGGGCTTGGCGAAGTCCTTGGGCAGGGCGCAGCGCTCGAGGCCCTTCTCGTAGAGCTGGAGCGCGCGGTCGAAGTCCTGGGCCGAGCCGGGCATCGCGAGCGAGCGACCCATCTCGAGGTAGATCTCGCGGTAGATCGCCGCGATGTGAGGACCGCGCTCGTCGAGGTGCCCGAGGATCCGCGGCTTCTCGTTCCAGTTGGTGAAGTCCTTGGCCAGGAAGGGCAGGTCGTCGAGGATCCGCTCGGCCTCCTCGAGCTCGGCCAGAGCGCCCTGCGGGTCGCGGTCCTTCTGGCGCGCGACGCCGGAGCCGATCTGGCTGCGGGCGTTGATGCACTGGTTCTCGACTTCGGTGACGAAGGTGTCCCACTCGTGTTTGCGGTTGATCTCCCGCTCGACCGCGAGGGCCTGCTTGTTGCGCAGGTAGATCAGGCCCAGCGCGCCCGAGAGGGCCAGGATCGTCACGTTGACGACCACGACCACGGGCATGTTCTTCTTGGCCTTCTTGATCAGACGCCCGACGGGGCCGAGGGGGCGCGCCTTGATCGGGTCACCTTCGAGGTAGCGCTGGATGTCGTCGGCGAGGTCCTCGGCGGTTTGGTAGCGCCGGGCGGCGTCCTTCTCCATCGCCTTGAGCACGATCGTGTTCACGTCCTTGTCGACGCGGCTGTCGTGCTTGCGCGGGGGGATCGGCTCCTCCTCGAGGATCTTGTGATAGACCTCCATCGTGGTCTCGCCGTGGAAGGGCAGCTTGAGCGTGAGCAGCTCGTAGAGGATGACGCCCAGGGCGTAGACGTCGGCCCGCTGGTCGATGTCGACGTCGCCCTTGGCCTGCTCGGGCGGCATGTAGAAGGGCGTTCCGACCACCGCGCCGGTGCGGGTCAGCATCGACTTGTGGTCGATCTGCTTGGCGAGGCCGAAGTCGGTCACCTTGGGGTGCCCGTCGGTGTCGAGCAGGACGTTGGCGGGCTTGAGGTCGCGGTGAATGATCGCCTTGTCGTGGGCGTAGTGGATCGCCTGGGCGACCTCCTTGACGATCTCGAGCACCTTGCGGACGGGCATCTTCTCCTTGCGCTTGACGATGGCGTCGAGGGGGTCGCCCTCGATCAGGTCCATCGTGAAGTAGTGGAAGCCCTCGTGGCAGCCGACCTCGTGGACGGCGACGATGTTGGGGTGCTGGAGCTTGGCGGCGGCCTCGGTCTCGCGCTTGAAGCGGCGGATCTGCTTCTCCGAGGCGTTCTCGCCCTCCTTCATGACCTTGAGCGCGACGATGCGCTTCAGGCTGCGCTGGCGGGCGCGGTAGACGATGCCCATACCGCCGCGGGCGATCTCACCGAGGATGTCGTAGGGGCCGAACACGGTCTCGACGGAGCCGTCCGCGTTCTTGCGGGTGGTCATCGCGTGGGCGATGGGGTCGTCCGGGGAGATGTTGGGCGGCAGCTCCTGGACGTGCGAGCCGCTGCCGAGCATGCCGTGAGCGCCGCTGCCCATGCCGTAGGCGCCGCTGCCCCCGAAGCCGCTGCCGGCCATCTTGGAGGTCCCGCCCGGCCCGAAGCCGCTGCCGTTCATGCCGTAGGCGCCGCTGCCCACCGGACCGCCGACCGAGGCAGGGGCGCCGAAGCCGCTCCCCCCGGCAGGAGCCCCGAAGCCGCTCCCCCCGGCCGGAGCGCCGTAGCCTTGAGAGCCCGGAGCCCCGTAGCCTTGAGAGCCCGGAGCCCCAAAGCCGCTCCCACCGGCTGGAGGGGCGCCGAAGCCGCTCCCGCCGAAGGCAGCGGGCTGGCTCCCGGGCGCGGAGCCAGGCGCGAAGCCCGGCCCCGAGCCGAAGGCGCCCTGGCTGCCATATCCGCCCGAGCCCGAGCCAGAGCCCGGCGCCGTCTGCGCGATGTAGTTGCTCGAGCCCGAGCCGCCCCGCGACTGGACCTCCTGGTAGAGGCCCCGAGCCGCGTCCTGGCCGACGTAGCCGCGGCTGACCAGCAGCCGAGCCAGGTGCTCGGAGCTCCCCGAGCTGCGCGCGTCCGCGCACTCCTTGACCTGTTCGCGCGTCGCGAGCCGGCGCTCGATGGCCAGGCGGCCCAGCTCGATCTCGTCGGGGGAGAGTGCGCTCATTCCAGCTCCGTTCGGCTCCAACGAGGCGCCCAGTGGCCCTAAGTTCCTTGGCTGCAGTCGCCTAAAGAACTTCCCTCGTCGTTGCTCCAACTCTAGATGTCACCCCGTGGGGTGTCAAACCGAGGAGGGAGGCCTTACTTCAATGCTGCCAGCGCCTTACGCACGTTGACGTGCTTCTGGCGAAGGTTGACAACCTGTTGACGACAGGGACTTACGACCACGCCGCCCAACCCCCCAGGGGAATCCCCCCACCCGCAAAGCTCCACTCCCCCTCCCGCCCCTCGATCCCA
>CALDQK010001224.1 GCA_937911525.1 uncultured bacterium | reverse complement strand
GCGGCGCTGGCGGCGGCGAGGCGGCAAGCGCGTGCGCGTCTACGTCGTGCCCATGGAGATCGAGGTCGGCGAGAGCGTCGAGATCGAGGAGCACGGCGAGTGCACCGTGCAGCAGGTCGAAGAGACCCGCGTCTACGTCAAGACGGCTGCCGGCGCCGAGATGTGGGTCGAGGTCTCGCGAGAGGACGAAGAGCCCGCCGACGACGAGGAGTAGCCGAATGGCGTCGCCGTCCAGGCGTAAGTCCATGCGTCTGGGCGGTGCCCTCCCGCGGTCGCGAGCGATATCGCTCGCTGCATTCCGAAATCGGAATGGCACGCCCTCTGCTTTTCGGTAACGGGTTCGTAATACGCCAGCACTAAAAGGTTTGCAGTCTCGCGACCGTGGGCGCCCGCCCCTATAGTCGGCGCCGGAACGGAGGTGGACCGTGTCCGCTCGCCTTGGCTCTCCGATCGTGCTCCTCGCGCTCGTCCTCGCTGCTCCTGCTGCGGCCCAGGACGACCACCCCAACGGCACCAACGGCGCCAACGCCCTCAACTCGGGCGGCGTCTCGGGTCGAATCGAGCGGCCGGGCGACATCGACGTGTTCCGCTTCGCGGCCGTCGCTGGCGCCCGCTACCGGATCGAGACGACCGACCTCGGCGGGGGCATGGACTCGCTCCTCGACCTGCACGCGCCCGACCGCAGCCACATGCAGCGCGACGACGACGGCGGCGCGGGCTACGCGAGCCGAATCGAGTTCACCGCGAGCGTCAGCGGCGACCACTACGCGGTCGTCAGCCACTACAGCCGGACCAGCGGGGTGGGGACCTACCGCGTGCGGCTGGAGGTGCTCAGCGGCGCGCCTTCGACCTCGACCCCGGCGCCCACCACTCCCGCCCCGACCACGCCGACCCCGTCCACCTCGACGGCGATCTCGGCCCTGCCCCTCTTCGACCCCAAGCTCTCCGGCGCGCAGCTGGCCGTCAGCTGCCAGCTGCCCCGCGCGGGTGACGTCCGCCTCGAGGTCCGCCGCGGCAGCTCGCGGGTCGCGACCCTGATCAGCGGCAACCGCCAGGCGGGCGCCCTCTCGGCGAGCTGGGACGGCCGCGACGCTCAGGGGCTCTTCGCCGCCCCCGGCAGCTACACGCTCCGCCTGCGCCTGGACGGGAGCACGATCGGCGAGCAGGGCCTCGAGGTCGTGCGGGTCGGGATCCTCTCCATGACCTTCGGCGGCGCCGGCCGCGTGCCCCTGACCTGGCACCGCGCCAGCAGCTGGGGCAGCCGCTTCCCCGTCGACCGCGTCGGCCCCGCCTGGAGCGTGCCCAGCTCGCAGCTCGGCGCCGACGTCCTCGACGCGCGCGACGGCAGCCCCCTGCCGACTCCGGCCCTCTACCAGGGCCTCGCCAGCCCGCCTCGCGCCAGCGACGGGAGCGTGCTCCAGCGCGGCAACAGCCTGCCCCTGGCCTACGCCCTCGGCGGCCAGCCCCAGGTCAGCCTCGCGCTCGGCGCCCGGGCCAGCACGGGCAGCGGGGCCGTCGGCTGCAACTACCCCGTCGCCAACCACCCGCTCCGGGTCGCGGTCGAGGGCGGCCAGCGCGTCTCGCAGATGAGCGGCGAGCTGACCCCGGGCAGCGCGGTCACGCTCGACCTGCCGGCCCTGCCCTCGACTCTGGGCAAGCGGGTCCAGCGCTACCGCTTCCGCTTCTACACCCGCGTCGGCAACGGCTGGCAGGCGCTGCCTGGCTCGATCCAGACCGAGCACACCCTCTACACGCTCGCCGGCCAGCCCGCGAGCGACCTGCTGCCCAACGGCCGCCCCTGGGTCGCCGCCCTGGATCTGGTCTCGGGCTGGGTCGCTGGCGCCCGCACCAGCGCCCAGGCCCACGACCTCGTCACGGCGGGGGTCAACGGCCAGGTCGGCCTCCGCTACGACGTGAACCTCGGCGCGCCCGCCTACACGGGGGGCTTCGACCTCCACGCCCCCGAGCTCGACCTCGACGCCTTCCTGGCGAACCAGGCCAACGGGCGAGTGGTCAACTGCCTCGACTGCGGCGCGCTGGTCAACAAGCTGAGCGCGATGGTCGGCTCGCGGACGCAGGTGATCGTCGTCGGCTGGAACTTCAACCTCTACTGGCTGCGCGGGATCGGCTACCAGAGCTTCACCGCCTCGCTCTTCGGCGGCGCCCACGCCTTCAGCTACCACGCGCTGACCAGCCGCGACCAGGGCGCGACCGTCAACGACGCCTGCCTCGAGGTCGACGACGACGCCCGCCCCTACCAGAGCCCCTACACGCCGCGCCTGCCCCAGGGCATGCCCTTCAACGACTACCGCCGTCAGCTGAGCCGCGACGCCTTCCGTCTGCAGGACCTCGGCCAGGCCAGCCTCCGCTAGGAGCCCAGCGATGAACCGCGCTCTCTTCGCCCTCCTCGGCTTCTTCCTCGGCGTCGCGCCTGCCTTCGCGCAGGAGCGGGCGCCCGAGCAGCGGGGCCCCTCCCAGCGCCAGCTCGAGCTCGCCGAGCGCTACGCCACCGCCGCCTGGCCCAAGCCCAGCGCCGCGCGCGAGGCGATCCACCCGGCTGCCCTGAAGGTCGCTGACTTCGCCCTGCGGGGCCTGCGGATCGACCCCCGCCGCGCGGAGGCGACCCTCGACTTCGCCGCGCGCTCACCCCAGCAGGAGCGCGCTCAGGAGAGCTCGCGCCCGCAGATCCTCGTGCAGGCCCGCCTGCAGCGCTGCTCCAGCGCCCAGGCGGCGCGCACGCTGCTCCTCGCGCACCTCGGCGCGATCCAGGCCACCCTGGAGCGCGAGGCGAACCTCGGCGACGTGGCCTTCGCCGGCCGCGTCGAGGAGCGCCGCGTCCACGTGGCCGCCGCCCAGGGCAACGTGTTCTGGGTCGTGCGCGCCCTCGAGCCCACCGTCGACGCGGGCCCCGTCGCGGCGGCCCTCGACGCCCTCGTGCGCCGGACTCCGCCCCGCAGCGCCGCGGGCGAGCTGACCCTCGTCCAGGCCGTGCCGGGGACCCAGAAGGGGGCCGGCGCGCCCCTCCCCTTCCGGCTCGAGTTCGCGGGGGGCGAGCCCGCGGCCGTGCACTGCGAGGCGGAGGGCGCCAGCGTCGTCCGCACCAAGCAGGGCTACCTGCTCTACGCCGACGCCCCCGGCGCCCTCTCGCTGCGCGTCCGCGCGGCGACCAAGGACCTGCGCCAGGTGGACGTCCGGGTGGTGCTCGAGGTCCAGTAGCGGCTGGAGCGCCGCTCCGGGCCAGGGTGCCCTGGCTCGGGTGGCTCAGGTCCTCCTCCATGAGTACAGTGCACTCGGAACGCCCCGCTGGGGTGGGAGGTGTGGCTCGTGGCGGATCCCAATCAGGAGCGGGTCTGGTTCGCGCGTGAGGTAATGGGCCTCTTCGTGAAGGCCTTCACGCAGCTCAAGCTCTATCCTCACGACCACGCCTACGTGGTCGAGGCCCTCGAGAAGTTCGGGACCCGGCTGAGGGCCTTCGTGAAGCTGCACTCGGTGCTGCGCTTCAAGGTCAGCCAGGACAACCTGACCGTCGAGGACCAGCCGGTCTACGAGAGCGAGAACCCGAACGAGAACCTCGCCTTCCGGCTCTACGTCGACGGCCTGCGCGAGATCGCGATCGCCCAGGGCGTGACCCAGGAGGAGGCGGCCAAGCTCGCCCACGTCTTCTATCAGGCGATCGTCGACCAGGACTCGGACTCGACGCTGCTCATGTGGGAGGCGGACTTCCGCAACATCGACCACGTCGCGATCAACTCGCTCACCGACGCCTGGGAGTCGCCCGACTACTTCAACCAGGACCAGCTCGATCTGCTCAAGCAGATGAACCGCGACGTGGACTCGATCGTGGAGTCGCTGACGGCCAACGCTGGCCGCGGCACCTACAGCTTCGAGCTGACCGACGGGGGGAGCGAGCTCGAGCGGGCCGACGACCTCGACGACGACACGGGCGAGCGCGAGGACGGCGACGACATCTTCGACGTCGACAGCGGCGCGATCGCCGACTTCGCCAACAGCGCCAAGATCTGGGGACCCGACCGCCTGCTGCGCGTCCTCAACGTCGAGTGCCTCGACGGCCTGGCGCTGATGCCGGACGTGATGCCCATGGGCCTGGTCCAGTGGCTGACGACGGAGTCGGTCAGCATGTCGCTGCGGAGCCGCGACATGGACCTGCTCAGCGATCTGCTCGGCCAGTACGCCAACGAGCTCGATGCGACGGAGGAGCGGGACCCGACCTACCAGGTGTTCAAGGGGCCCTTCAACTTCCTCGGGCGCGAGGAGAACATCGAGCGCCTGATCCGCATGGCGCAGGGCGGCGGCCTGGGCGGTCCCAAGGCCTTCACGCGGATCCTGCACCAGATGGGCGAGCCCGGGATGTTGACCGCGGCCTCGACCTACCGCGTCAGCGAGACCCAGGAGCTCCGCGACGCGCTGACCGACTACATGAAGGACCACGTCAAGCTCAACCCGCAGGCGCTGCAGCTGCTCTGCCGGGAGGACGTGGACGCCGAGACGGTGCGGACGGCGCTCTTCGTGGCCAACAACCGCATCTCGCCGCGCGACCTCGGCGAGCTGCTCGAGGTGGCCCGCAGGCACCCCGACGCGGAGATCCAGAAGTACGCCGAGCACCTCTGGCGGACCAACACCGACCAGGGCCGGGTCAAGATCGCGATCGACGCCTTGACCAGCGACGTGCGCGCCGACCGGGTCAAGTCGCTCAAGATCCTGGTCCGCGGCAAGCACGTCGAGGCCGTCGAGAACCTCAAAGCCGTGATCTCCGGAGCGGAGTTCCTGCACAAGGACGCTCACGAGCGGAAGGCCTTCTTCGACGCCCTGCGCTTCCTGGGCGGAATGCGAGCGGTCGGCTTCCTGGAGGAGCAGACCAAGCGCGGCGCGTTGATCTTCAACCGCCGGGCGGCCAAGGAGACGCGTCAGTTCGCGTCCCAGGCGCTCAAGGACCTCAAGAACGCGACCGCTGGGAGATAAGCCGTGGCCCTCAAGCTCGACACCGGCGAGGAGGCGTCGCTGGCCTTCAGCAAGGCTCTGCTGCAGGTCCTGCGCCTCGTTCGCCTCTACGACACCGACAACGTCAACTTCGAAGAGCCCCTCGCCAAGCTCAAGGACTTGATCATCAACGTCTCGGACCGGATGGGCTCCGCCCGCCTCCAGGCCGAGGAGGGGGTGCTCTACTTCAACAAGGAGCCGGTCCGCGGCGGTCGCCGCGCCTTCGCCACGATCCAGGGCACCTGCAGCGCCATGGAGCAGGTCGGGATCGCCGAGATCGCCTTCACGGGCGCCATGAGCGACGCCGAGCTGCGCGGCTTCTTCGGGCTGCTGCGGATCCCCGAGGGCCAGAACCAGGTCCTGCCGCTCAGCGAGATCAAGGAGGGCGTGGTCCGGCTCGGCCTCAAGGATCGCCTCCAGGTCCTCGGTCCGGGCGAGACGACGAGCTCGGCCCAGGTCAACGAGGTCGAGATCGACGAGGCGAGCTACTTCCCGCTCGCCTACGCGCGCACGCTCGTGCTGCTGCGGGAGTACGTCAAGAACCTCCGCTCGGAGGACCTCAACCGCTACTTCACCGGCAAGCTGCACCGCGCGCTCCAGGAGCTGTGCGGGCTGGTCACCAAGTACAAGCACAAGTTCGTGGCGATGGCCTCGGTCAAGGGCGCCGAGGACTACATGTTCAACCACATGGCCAACACCGGCTTCTTGTCCATGGTGCTCGGCCACGAGCTCGGGATCAGCCGCGTGATGCTGAGTGACCTCGGCCTGGCGGGCATGCTCGCCGGCCTCGGGCGCTTCCGCGGCCCGGTCCAGCTCGTCGAGAAGACTCAGCTCTCGCCGGCCGAGGCCAAGGAGGACGGCAAGCACCCCTACCGGGCGCTGAGCGCGATCCTCGAGGGGCGCAAGATCAGCAAGAAGGTGCTGGTCTCCAGCGTGACGGCCTTCCAGTTCGACCTGCACCGCGGCCGGACGCCCGTCCGCGCGGAGCCCGAGCACCACCCCTTCTCGATGATCGTCCGGGTCTGCGAGGAATACGACGCCCTGACGACCAACCTCCCCGATCGCGCGGCGCTGATGCCGGACCAGGCGATCCGGCAGATGCTCGAGGAGCCGGGCGAGAAGTTCGACCCGCTGGTGATGACCGTGTTCACCAACCTGATGGGCCTCTTCCCTTCTGGCACGACGGTCACGCTCAGCTCGGGCGAGATCGCCGTGGTGGTGCACCCCAACCCCGAGCACCCCAAGCGGCCCCTGGTCGCGATCGTGATGGACCGCAACGGCTCGCCCGTCGACGGCGACTTCCTCGACCTCGCCGAGAAGGTCGGCGGTCAATACCCCGCCTCGATCACGGGCTCGATCGACCCGGCCGAGCTGGGTATCAACGTGCCGGATTACTTGCTCGCTTGATGCGGGCACGGGCACGGGCACGGGCACGGGCACGATTTAGCTAGTTCTGAGGAGACGATATGTCCGAGGTGATCCTGCTCGATCCCGACCCCGAGTCGCGGATGCTCTTGCGCACGATGCTCGAGCGCGATGGCTACGCGGTGCTCGAGGCGCAGGACCCCAACCACGCCATGGACGTGGTCCGCGCCAGTCGGGCCACGCTGATGCTCGTGGCGCCCAGCCTGGGCGAGCAATACCCCGACCTGGCCAGTCACTTCACGGCCCTGCGCGACAACCTGGACGTGGTCGTGCCGACGGGCTACGGCAGCGCGCTGCTGGAGGGCGCCTCGGCGGGTGAGGGCCTGTCGGAGTTCGCGCGCGACAGCACGCTCCTGCTGGCGGTGCTGGCCGAGGCCGGC
This sequence comes from uncultured bacterium, assembly GCA_937911525.1. GTDB lineage: Bacteria > Planctomycetota > J058 > J058 > J058 > NORP233. The sequence goes on along the minus strand of CALDQK010001224.1, from coordinate 3,486 downwards.
GCCAAGAACCCGCCCATGGCCGAGAAGCTGGGCGTGATGACCGAGCTGACGGCCTACAAGCTGGGGCTCTCGCGGCGTCAGATCGAGATGACGGGCGCGGCCGCCTCGCTGGTGGCCCTCGGCCCGAGCCTGGTCCAGTTCAAGTTCGGCGTCGAGGAGGCGCCGGCGGGCGCCGAGGGCGGCCTGGGCAAGGAGATGCGCGCGGCGCTCGCGGCCCTGGCCACGCTCCGCTGCCCCTTCGATCTGGGCTCGATCATCGAGGCGGTCGAGGAGCGCCACGACGGGCGCGGGCGCCCCTTCGGGCTCAAGGAGAACCAGATCCCGATGCCGGCCCGGATCATCGCGGTCGTGCGCGACTTCGCGACCCAGCTCGGCCAGGGCTCGGACGAGATCACCGCCAGCGAGGTCGTCCGCTCGCGCAGCGGGAGCGACTACGACCCCAACGTGGTCGAGGCCTTCTTCCGCGCGCTGCGCGACGAGACCTACGTCGACCGCCTGACCGGCGGCGCGAGCGGGGCTCGGGTCCTGGTGGCCGACGCCGACACCGGCTCGCTCTCGGTGACCGAGATGCGCCTCAGCGCGGCGGGCTTCCAGGTCATGACCGCCGACGACGGTCAGCGCGCCTTCGACGCGATCCAGTCCGAGCGCCCCGACGTGGTCCTGGCCGACACCGTGCTGCCGAAGATGGACGGCATCTCGCTGCTGCTCAAGCTGCGCCGCGACCCGCAGCTCAAGCAGATCCCGCTGATCTTCCTCAGCAGCCGGACCGACCAGGGCCTGCTCAACAAGGCGATCAAGCTCGGCGCCCGCGACGTGCTCGCCAAGCCGGTCAACTTCGAGATCCTGCTCGCCAAGCTGCGCTCGCTCTCGAGCGGCGTCCAGCAGCAGGAGGCCGCCGCCGGCAACACCATGTCGGGCAACCTGTCCGAGATGCCCCTGACCGACTTCTTCCAGGTGATCGCGACGGGCCGCAAGACCTGCAAGGTCCAGATCCAGGGCCCCGGCGGGATCGGCGGCCAGGTGTTCTTCGAGCAGGGCAGCCCCGTGGCCGCCTTCACCTCGAACAACGAGCGCGGCCGCGGCGCCTTCGCCACGATCGTGACCTGGATGGAGGGGACCTTCGGGATGGTCGTCGGCGAGACCCCGCCCGAGCACAACCTCGACAAGGGGATCGAGCAGATGCTCGTCTCGGGCGCCTGGTCCTCGGGCGGTCACTAGGGCCGAACGAAGGGTCTCTCGTGCCCGTGCCCGAGGAGTGAGCCAGAAGGAGCTGTCGCTGGGAGCGACAGCTCCTTCGCGTTTCGGAGATAGGAACGGAGAAAACTGGAAAACTAGAAGGCGCGGTGACTGCTCAGTGGATGTTGCCTTTTCAAGTTTTCCAGTTTTCCCCGTTCAATATCGAACCAGAGGGAGTTCTCGCTGGTAGCGACAGCCCACACACGCAGAGCGCCTCGACCGGCTCGGTCGAGGCGCTCTCGGTTCAGCTGCCTGGGCAGACGGGTCGCTAGTCCTCGTCCTCGGCGCCCTCGTCGTCGTCGTAGAGGTTGCGGAACACGAGGATCGGGACGCCGCACTCGCGGGCGACCGCTTCGGCGGTGGAGCCGAAGAGCAGGCGGTCGAGGCCCGTGCGCCCGTGGGTGCCGAGCGCCACCAGGTCGATCCCGCCGCGCTCGACCACGTCCAGGATCCCGTCGGAGGCCGAGTCCGCGAAGACCACGTCCACCTCGGCGGCGCGCACGCCCTCGAGGTGCGGGAGCAGGGCCCGCGCCTCGTCGCGCAGGTGCTCACGCAGGGGCGGGATCTCGACCGTGCTCAGGGGGACCTCCATCGGCGGGACCGCCGGCTGGATCCCGACGCGGAGCAGGGTCACCGCCGCGTCGTAGAGCAGGGCGAAGGCGCGCACGGTGGGCAGGATCCGGGTCGAGCGCTCGGAGCCGTCGAGGGGCACGAGCACCCGCTTGAAGCCCTCCTGGGGCAGGCGGGACTTCTGGGTCGGGTTGGTGACCAGGACCGGGACCTTGGCCCAGCGGAGCACGCTCTCGGTGACGGAGCCCTGGAACCAGCGCTTGGGTCCGCTCCGGCCGTGGGTCGCCAGCGCGATCATGGAGGCGCCGATCTCCTCGGCCCGGCGCAGGATGCAGTCGTCCGGCTCGCCCATTTGGACGTGGCTGTCGACGGTCAGACCCTTGGCGGTCAGGAGCTGCTCCTGCTTATCCAGGCGACGCTGCGCGGCCTGGTGTCGCAGCCGGATCGAGACGTCCTCGCCGTCGTATTCCTCGCCGCCTTCTGGGTCGACGACGTGGAAGAGGGAGAGGCGGACGTCCTCGCGCCAGGTCAGGCGCAGCACTTGCTCGAGCAGGTCCGCGTCCAGCGAAGAGGCTTCGAGGGCGACCAGGATCGTCTTGAACATGGAGGCTCCTTTCTAGTTCTCGTCCGGAGCCCGGAGGCTGAGGAGCGAGCAGGGTGCCTTGCGCGCGAGGCGCTCGGCGGTGTTCTTGTGGAAGAGGCGCCTGAAGCCGCGCCGAGCGGCGCAGCCGAGGACCAGCAGGTCCGCGGGGTTCTCGGAGAGGGCGTCGAGGACCTCCTCGACCGCCTCGCCGCTGCGGGTGGCGAGCTCGACCTCGACTCCGTGCAGGTCGTACTCGTCCACGAGCTCGCGCTGGATCAGCTCCGCCTCGGTGGGCTTGCCGACGGTCAGCACGGTCAGGTGGGCCACGAAGTTGCGCGCCAGGAAGGAGGCCGCGGCGAGCGCCTCGCGCGAGGGCTCCGAGCCGTCGTAGGCGCAGAGGACCCGCTTGACCTCGCGGTGGGGCCGCCCCGGGCGCACCAGCCAGACCGGCACGGGGGAGGTCCGCAGGATCTTCTCGGCGGTCGAGCCCAGGAGCAGGAAGTCGATCGTGGTCTTGTTGGCCGCGCCCATGACGAGCCAGTTGGCGCCCGACTCGGCGATCACCTCGGCCAGGACCTTGCCCACCTCGCCGAAGCGGACGTAGTCGGTCTCGCTCACGCTCAGCCCCTCGCGCTGCGCCTTGAGGCGCAGGTCGTCGAAGGTCTCGCGGATCTGATCTGCCACCACGTCGAAGCCCGGGGTCATGGGCGGGGACTCGGGGATCGCGTGCGCCAGGACCAGCTCGGCCCCGAAGGTGCGCGCCAAGGTGCAGGCCTCGGCGAAGACGGCGACGATGGACTCGGCGGCCTCGAGGGCGACGACGATCTTGGTGGGTGGCTGCATGGACGACTCCCTGCGCCATTTCTTGCACACGAGGTGCCGGCGCCAGGAGAGCCTAAGTCCTTTGGAGTGAATCTGCTCGTCCTGCCCGCGGGACGAGTGTGTCACGCAGGGATGACGCAGGCTCGCTCAGGCGAGGAAACCCTGCTCCCGCATCCAGCCGTCGTCGTAGATCGTCGAGAGGTAGCGGTAGCCCGAGTCGGGCAGGATCGTCGCGATCCGCGTCCCGGGGGGCGAGCGGCGAGCCACCTCGCGCA
>CALDQK010001223.1 GCA_937911525.1 uncultured bacterium | reverse complement strand
CCGACCCCACCCCCACCCCCAACCCCGCCCCTACCCCGCGCACCCGCGAAGAGCGAATCGCCGGCGCCCTCCTGGGCACGGCGGTCGGCGACGCCCTTGGCCTCCCCCGCGAGGGCCTCTCTCCCCGCCGCGCCGAGCGCCTCTTCGGCTCCGAGCTCCGCCACGCCTTCTTCTTCGGCCGCGGCTTCGTGAGCGACGACACCGAGCACACCTGCATGGTGGCCCAGGCCCTCCTCGCCGCCTCCGACCCAACCACCCCCACCCCCAACCCCGACCCCGACCGCTTCGCCCGCTCGCTCGGCTGGCGCCTCCGCGGCTGGCTGCTCGGCCTCCCCGCCGGGATCGGCTTCGCGACCCTGCGCGCCCTGCTCAAGCTCTGCCTCGGCTTCCCGCCCACTCGCAGCGGCGTCTACAGCGCGGGGAACGGCCCCGCGATGCGCGCGGCGGTCCTCGGCGCAGCCCTCGGCGACGACCCCGAGCTCCTCGCCGCTCACGTCCGGGCCGCGACTCGGATCACGCACACGGACCCGCGCGCCTACGAGGGCGCCCTGATCGTGGCCCTCGCCGCGCACCACGCGGCCACCCACGCCGGCCAGCTCCCCGGCCCCACCCCCACCGCCGGCGCGACCGCCTTCCTCGACACGCTCCTCTCCCACCACGTCCACACCCCCGAGCTACGCGACGCACTGACCACGGTCGCGGACGTCCTCACGACCACCAACGACCCCGCCGACCTCGCCACCCGCCTGAACCTCGAGCGCGGCGTCACGGGCTACGTGGTCCACAGCGTGCCGGCCGCGCTCTTCTGCTGGCTGCGTTCACCCCACGACTTCCGCGCTGCCCTGACCGCGATCGTGCGCATGGGCGGCGACGCCGACACGACCGGCGCGATCCTGGGCGGAATCGCGGGCGCCGGCGTCGGCCCGGCCGGGATCCCTGCCGAGTGGCGCGACCCGATCGCCGACTTCCCCCGCACGCTCGCGTGGATCGAGCGCCTCGCCGCGCGCCTCTCGCTCCCCGCCACCGACCCCAACCGCCGCCCGCTCCCGCTCTTCTGGCCGCTGATCCCCGTCCGCAACTTGTTCTTCCTGGCAGTGGTCCTCTGCCACGGCTTCCGCCGCCTCCTCCCCCCCTACTAGCGCCCTCCTAGCCACTCAGCCCGCCCGGCTAAGTCCAACCCACCCCGCACTTAAGCCTGCCTCTCTCCTCGCCCATTCCGGCTCATCCCGCGATCAGCGCGTAAGATTCCGCCGGAAGCGGAGAGGGATCCCTGGGGGGGACCACGCCATGAGTCGTCACGACGCCACGCCAACTCGCCTCGCCCTGGCGGTCCTCTGGATCCTGGGCGGGCTCTGGTTGCCCCTGGCAGCGCAGGGCTGCGGCAAGAGCTCCAACGCCAGCTTCGCCAACGGCGGCCCCTCCAACTTCCAGGTCGAGAACACGACCTCCAGGACGCTCAACGTCTACATTGACGGGCTCGAGGTCGGCGGCGTGATCCCGGGCGGGACGGCGCCCTTCTACGTGGACCCGGGCTTCCGCGAGGTCGGCTTCCGCGAGCGCGGCAGCGCGGTGATCGAGTCGCAGGGGATCTACGACTTCACGAGCAACGGCCTGCTGCGCCTGACCTACGACCCGACGATTACGCACAACCTGCGCGTACGTAACAACTCGATCGACACGGTCGAGGTCATCGTGGGCGTGCGCAGCTACGGCGACGTGCTGCCGACCACGAGCCGGGAGTTCTTCGTCGACACGGGCCGCCGCGACCTCTTCTTCCGGCGCACGGGTCAGTCGACTGGGCGTTACTTCGGCACGTTCAACTTCAACACCACCACGGTGGTGGATGTCCAATTCCCCTAGAGGGGCCCTCCCATGAAGTCGCTCCCCGTCGCGTATGTCCTGTGGGCCATTGGTGGGATCTACGGGATCCACCGCTTCTACCTGGGCCAGGTCGCGCTCGGCTTGCTCTATCTCTTCACGGGGGGGCTGTGCGGGATCGGTTGGCTGATCGACGCGTTCTTGATCCCGGGCCTCGTCGAAGAGGCCAACATGGGGACCTACCACCAGATGCAGGGCGGCTGGGCGGGTCAGGTCCGCCACGGCTTCCGCCCCACGCATCAGCCCCGCGCGGGGGGTCCGGGGATCCTGACGATCTTCGGGGTGATCTTCCTGGGCATGATCATGACCTGCTTCATGTGCATGGGCCTCTCGATGGCGCTCGGCTTCAAGAAGGCCTGGGAGGACCAGGAGTGGAGCCGGATCGAGAAGCAGGCCGAGCTCGAGAAGGAGCGCGCCGACCTGGCCAATCCGGACCGCGAGGTCGGCGAGGACGACCCGCTGCCGCCCCCGCGGGTCAACAGCCCCGAGCTCGAGCAGCTGCGCACCACGCACTACAAGGTGCGCAGCGTGATCAAGAAGAAGCTCGACCCGACGATCGCGCGCATGGAGCGTGAGCGCGACCAGGCGATCGAGGAGGTCAAGCGCCTGCGGCCGAAGGTCAAGGAGAGCAAGACCGCGCGCTTCAAGGCGAAGAAGTACATCGAGGAGATCAAGGAGATCAAGACCTTCCTCAAGCGCCTCCGCCTGCAGCGCGACCGCTACGAGCAGGAGTCGGTCAGCCTCGAGATGGCGATGCGCAAGATCGAGCGCCACCTCGAGATGAAGGACGTGCTCGGCGACGACACGTCGGACGAGATGAAGCGCCTGGTGGCGCGCGGCGAGGCGCTGGTCGAGGAGGCCGAGAAGGACGGCTTCTCGCGCGGCAGCCTGGAGGAGGCCGTCGCGGGCCAACCCGACGCCCCCGACGAGCCCGAGGAGCCGTTGGAGGCGGACGACCCGCTGATGGACGAGCTCGACGCGGCCCTCAGCGAGGAGTAGCTCGGGCGGGTGGCGGCCCGCCCTACATGAAGTTCCGCGTATGCAGCGCGGACAGGGCGTTCGCCTCGTCCTCGCCGAACCCGAGCTTCAGCAGCCGCTTTCGCCGCCCCTTGTCCATGTCCTGCTTCAGCGCGACCACCCGCTCGAAGCCGCTCTTGAGCGCCGCGTGCTCCCAGCTCCCGGCCGCCAGCAGGATCAGCGCGTCGAACACCTCCTCGTTCAGCCCCGCCGTGTGCTGAAGCGCGTCGTGGCGCCGGTGCACGGCGTCGGCCAGACGCGCCCGCTCGGCGGGGTCGGCCTCCACGTGTCGGCGCAGGTGCGCCAACCCGAAGGCCACGTGGCGCGCCTCGTCCTGCGCCGTCAGCTGCGCGATCTGCCGCGTGAGCGGATCCGGCGCGTGCTCGTGCAGGAACCACAGCAGCGAGAGGAAGCTCCCCTCGCCCAGCACCGACAACAAGAAGCTCGCCAGCGCGAAGTCGGGCTCGTCGACCAACGTTTTCAGCGAGGCCTGCCCGCCCGCGGTCGAGAGAGCCAGCTCGCTCCGCTTGAGCAGGGCGCGGCGCGTGAAGACCTCGATATGGCGGGCCTCGTCGGCGGCCGTCACCGCGAGCACCTGAAGCACCTCCTTGAAGTGGGGGTGGATCTGCGCCAGGAAGCGCGCCGGCACGAGCAGCGCCGCGGTCTCGTTCTCGATCAGGTAGGTCATGACCTGCACGACCGCGTCCTCGACCTCGTCGGGCAGCTCGACGCTCTGCTCCCAGTCGATCGCCGTGTTGGGGTCCCACTGGGCGGCGACGGCCTGCTGGTAGATCCGGGCCGCCTCGTCGGCCCACACTTGCACCTTGTGGTCGATCGCGAAGGAGAAGGCCGGCGCGCCGGCCTCGACCCGCGCGCCGCGCCCCGCCAGGCCCCAGGTCTGGGGCGGACGCTCGACGACGGCCCCCGCCGCCTCGGGGTCGGCGTGCCCGGTCTGCTCGGCCCCGCGCCAGCGGCCGTCTTCGGCGCCGCCGCGGATCAACACCGCCACCGCTCCCGCCTCCGGCCACTCGGTCCCGTGCCCCTGCGCGCGAGCCCAGCCGCGGAGGTGCACGCCGAGCTCGCGGTGGCTGCCCGCGATCGCCAAGCGCCCGCCGACGGCGAGCCCGCGCAGGGCGCGCTTGATCAGCAGGTGCCCGCCCTGGTCGAGCCCGAGCTCGCCCAGGTCGAGAGTCGCGTCCGCGCGCAGGCCCGCCTCCACCGCTCGCCCTAGCCCTGGGCCGCCAGCCAGTCGTCGATCGCGCCGAAGCGGTCGACCGCGGCCTCGAGGAGCGCGTAGCCGCTGGTCCGCCCCGGCTTCCACACCTTGAGCCCCTCGAGGTCGAGCAGGTGGCGCACGGCGGGGTCGTCGTAGGACATGCCGAGCAAGAGCTCGGTGAAGCGCTCCAGCGGCGCCTCGCAGCCGTCCAAGACCGTGAAGTTGCAGTGGTCGTAGGTCCCGGTCTGGCTGAGCACGCGCGTCTGGCCGCTGGGGAGCGTGCCCTCGCTCGTGAACAGCAAGTGGTTGCCGTCGATCATGCAGGCCGCCTCGACCTCGCCCGCGATCAGCGCCTTGGCCGCGTCGCGCTCGCCGCCAATGTGGTCGCCGTGGAGCCCGACGCCGACCTCGAAGCGGCGGATCTCGGCCTTGCCGGGGTCGAGCCCCGCCGCCGCCATGTGCTCCATGGGGATCAGGGTCGCCTGGGGCGAGTCGCTGGCGCCGACCGCGATCGCCTTGCCCTCGAGGTCGCTCAGCGACTGGTAGGGCGAGTCGGCCTTGACCACCACCAGCGAGGTCAGGTCCTGGTCCGTGTCGCGCATCGCGATCGCCGTGGCCTCGCGCCCGCGCTGCTTGGCGAGCCGCTCGGCCTCGATCCAGGCCAGGGGGGAGTTCCAGGCCACGTCGAAGTGGCCGGCGAAGTGGCTCTCGACCTGGCGCTCGTAGTTGCTGTAGAGCACGTAGTCGAAGTCGAGGCCCTGCTCGGCGAACCACACCTTGAAGCCCTCCCAGATCGTGACGACCTTGGGGTCATAGGCGACGGCGCCGAGGAGCAGGCGGTTGCTGGGCATTCAAGCCTCCTAGAAGAGATCGAGGCCGCAGACGGCCTTGCCAATGAAGTCGTAGAGCTGATCGGTGGTCGGCGCCATCACGCTGGCCGCGCGCGCGTCGCGGAACAGGCGCTCGACGCCCACGTCCTTGCGGAAGGCCTGACCGCCGCACACGCGCATCGCGAGGTCGGTCACCTCGAGGGCGGTCTCGCCGGCGGCGGCCTTGGACTCGAGCACGCGCAGCATGGCGTCCTCGCGCCCGCCCTCGACCGCGGCGGCCGCGTCGTGGAGCAAGGTCCGCGTCATGTCGGTCTTGATCTGCATTCGCGCCACGTAGGCCCGGATCGTCGGCAGGTCGGCCAGGCTCGAGCCGAGGTGCGCGTAGCGGGTCGCGCTGACGTGGGCGATCGCGCGCTTCAGCGCGCCGCTGGCCAGACCGAGCGCGCCGGCCGCGATCATCAAGTTGAAGCGCGGCAGGACCGTGCCCATCATGACGCCGAAGCCGCCGCCGTCCTCGCCGAGGCGCGCCTCGGGCGCGACCTTGACGCCTTCGGCCGTGACGGGGGTCGAGTCGTTGCCGCGCAGGCCGAGCCCGTCGAAGGGGCGGGGCACGCTCAGGCCCTCGCTCTTGGCGGGCACCAGCCAGATCGTGCTCGCCTCTTCGCCGGCCAGCGGCTTGCTCGACCACACGTAGTCGGTGGCCTGGCGGGCCGAGGTGATCCAGCTCTTCTTGGCGTCGAGCACGACGTGCCCGTTCTCCTGGCGCGCGGTCGAGAGCGGGGCCCAGAAGTGGCTGCGCGAGCCGGCCTCCGAGAAGGCCAGGGTCGTGAAGCGCTCGCCCGTGGCCAGCCCGCGGCGCACGTCTTCAGGGCCGAAGGCCTCGACGACCGCGGTGCCGGCGTAGTGCATGGTCGTGACCATGGCGGTCGAGCCGCACTCCTGGGCCAGGCGCTCGATCACGCGCACGGCGGCCGCGGGGCCGAGGCCCAGGCCGCCGACGTCGGTGGCGCTGAGCAGGCCGAGCAGGCCCGCCGCGCCGAGGGCGTCGACGGACTCGCGCGGGAAGCGGCCCTCCCCGTCGACGGCGGGGGCGTGCTGCGCGACGACGTCGCGGGCGATCGGTTCGAGGGTCTCGAGGTAGCTCACAGGCACTCCTGAGTGGGGTTGGGTGGACCAGACCCGGACAGGAGCACCTACGAGGTGGCTAGCCGATCGGCTCGGCCAGACGGGGGTAGGGGGACGCTCGCAGACCGCGGGTCGAAGGCCCGCGGCGTCAGCCGTAGCGAATCCGTGCGAAGACGTCCACGGCTCAGAGGGTAGTGCTGCCGCCGAGCCGGGTCAACGGGACCGCGCCGCGTCGCCCAGGGCCGAGCGAGCTCGGCCCCGGGCGGCGAGGACGAAGGGCTCAGTCCCAGCGATCGAGCAGGTCGGCGAAGCCGAGCCCGCGGAACTCCTGGAGCTCGTCGTGGGCGTAGGCCTGAGGCAGCACCTCGTGGGCCTCGCCCGAGGGCACCTCGCGCAGGGCGCCTTCCAGATACCAGTGCAGGGCGCCGGCCAGGAAGCGCACGTCCTCCCAGGAGCGACCCGCCGGCGGGTCGCCGGGCTGGACGCTCGCCAGCCAGCGGGCCTCGCGGCGCAGGGCGGGGAGCTCGCCGTAGGCGCCCTCGCGCACGCGCTCGGTGTCGAGGGCCGCCAGGAGGGCCTCGGTCCGGAAGAGCTCGCCGTGGGCCTCGCCGAGGGAGGCCAACTCGGCGGCCAGGCAGTTCTCGCGGGCTTCGGCGAGGGCGACGCGGAGCAGCTCTTCTTCGCTGGCCGGTGAGCTGGCGCGCCTGAGCGCGAAGACGCCCAGGAGCAGCGAGAGGAGCGCGCACGCGGCCAGGAGCCAGCGCCGGCGGGCAGGTGCTGCCGCGCTGTGTAGCGGGCGCAGGCGGAGCAGGGTCGGGGTAGCAGACATGGAATCTCCTTGGAGTCGGCGCCCGAGGCCACGCCGACGACGCGCGGCTCCCGTTCAAGCGGCATGCCGAGCCCTAGCCCGAGCGCGTGCGAATCTGCTCCTTCGTCTTCCTCCCTGGATTGAACGTGCGTCTCGAGCGCCCTAGAGTTGCTCGACTTGGGCGTCGCACGCCCGGGCGGAGACCGCACACTGAGCCTCGAAGGACGCTGCAGCCATTGCCGGTTCACACGGCGCTTCTCGCGGGAGCTGGCCGGTCGCTTCTACCGCTGCCCGAAGTGCAAGAACGGCGTGCTCGCGGTTCCGCTCGACTCGGGGGACGACAGCGCTGAGCTGCCGGTGCAGCTCTCGACCAGCAGCGTGGACGAGCGCACCGCGCGGACCCTGGCTCGGATCCAGCGCGCCCAGGAGGACCCGGCGGAGGACAGCGCCAAGGTCGCGATCCGGCTCGACAGCGGCGACGCAGGTGACCCCTTCCCGAGCGACTCCCTGGACGACATCGTCGCCGCGCGCGCCCGCCAGCGGGAGACCGAGGAGCACACGCTCCTCGACCTGACCGCCCTCGAGCAGCGCGCGGCCAAGGCTGCCGCGGCCGAATCCGAGCCGGGCCTGAGCAAGACCAGCGTCGCGGGCGACCGCCCGATCCCGGTCGACTCCCCCGACCCCGACGCCAGACCCAACTTCCGCGGCGAGGTGGCCGCGATCCGCAAGGTGCTCGTCGAGTGCGGGCTGTGCGGCTTTCACGTGCAGATCCCGGTCGAGTTCTTCGGCAAGACGGTCAACTGCCCCTCGTGTCAGGGCAACGCCGTGTTCACCGAGTCGACCCTCGACCCGATCAAGGACGAGATCCTCGATCGCTTGGCCCTCGAGACCGCCGAGCGGCGCGCGATCTACAACGCCGACGAGGAGCCCTCCGCCTGGCGCGAGCTGTGGCGGAGCAGCGCGATCAAGAGCTTCCTGGTCGGCGTCGGCCTGGGGCTCTTGGTGCTCTTCGCCATGTGGTCGGCGATGCAAGTCCGCCGTACGCGAGCCCGGGCCGCCATGGTCGAGGAGGCCGAGCAGCAGGGCTGGCGCTACGCGCGCAACGCGGGCGAAGAGCTCTTCCACCAGCCGTGGTGCCGTCAGCTCGACGGGCGGCGGATCGGCGAGCGGATCTCGGCGTCCGAGCTGCAAGAGCGAGGACACCGGCTGCACGCCTGCGAGTAGGCTGGGCGGGTGGAGCGGACGGTCGGCCCCTGGCGTCTCGTGCGTCGCCTGGGCGCAGGCAGCATGGGCGAGGTCTACCTGGCCGAGCACGTCCAGAGCGGGTTCTCGTGCGCCCTCAACCTCCTGCCCAAGGGCGACGAGGGAGAGGCGCTGCGCTTCGCGCGCGAGGGGCAGGCGGTCGCCGCCGCAGGCCGCCACCCTCACGTCGCGGAGGTGCTCCAGCTCGGCCAGGAGGGTGGGTTCGCCTACCTGGCGCTGGAGCTGGTCGAGGGCGGCGACCTCGCCGCCTTGATCCAGGAGCGCAGTGTGCTCGCGCCGGCCGAAGCCTGCCGCCTGACCCTCCAAGGGGCGCAGGGGATCGCGCACATGCACCAGCGAGGGGTGCTGCACCGAGACCTCAAGCCCGCCAACGTGCTGCTCACGCCGAATGGCAGCGCGAAGGTCACCGACTTCGGCTTGGCCCGCCTGAACGGCGCGGAGAGCTGACCCAGAGCGGCGAGCTGCTCGGGACGCCGGTCTACATGGCGCCCGAGCAGGC
>CALDQK010001222.1 GCA_937911525.1 uncultured bacterium | reverse complement strand
AGTGTCCCCCCGGGGGACGATTCCTCACGTGGGGAATCGGAGCGGAGTGTCCCCCGGGGGACGATTCCTCACGTGGGGAATCGGAGCGGAGTAAGCGTCCGACGCAGTTCTTCGGACGCATACGAGCGGAGTGTCCCCCCGGGGGACGATTCCTCACGTGGGGAATCGGAGCGGAGTGTCCCCTCGGGGGACGATTCCTCACGTGGGGAATCGTCGGAGCGGTTTGGTCACGAGCGTCGCTCTCGGGCATTCCCAGTCGATGCTCCGCGCACGAAGGGGCCCAAGGATCAGCGACAGCTGCCTCCGCACTCGGACTCGCTCGTCGAACTCGCTCGTCGAACTCGGTCGTCGAACTCGGTCGTCGAACTCGGTCGTCGAACTCGGTCGTCGAACTCGTTCGTCGAACTCGGTCGTCGAACTCGGTCGTCGAACTCGGTCGTCGAACTCGGTCGTCGGACTCGCTCCTCGGACTCGCTCCTCGGACTCGCTCCTCGGACTCGCTCCTCGGACTAGGTCGTCGGACTCGGTCGTCGGACTCGCTCGTCGGACGCGGCCCGCCCCTACCTACTCCCCCTGCTGCCCAACGTCCTCGCTCGCGCCTTCGGTCTCGTCCTTCTGCTGGGCCTGCCAGAGCGTGTTCAGGTCGTCGACCGCGATCTGGGTCACCTTGCCGCTCCCGCGCACCACGTTGAAGCCCGTGCCGTGGTTGCTGAACGTGTCCCAGAACAGCGGGCGCGTCGCGTCCAGCTCCTCGCTCCCCGCGGGGAGGTCGCCCTGGTAGCTGCGCAGCCCGAGCTGTCGCCCGCGCCGGCTGGGGCAGACGAAGTCGGCCTCCGCCGCGTAGCCGCCGCGGATCAGCGCCCGGCGCAGCTCGGCGCCGCGCAGGCGCTTGGCCTCGGGGTGCTCGGCGCGGTAGCGCAGCGCCGCCGCGTGCAGCCGCTCCAGCTGCTGCTGGCAGTGGTTGACGTCGCGCTCCTCGAGCGCGTAGGTCACCGCGGGATAGAACACGGCCACGAAGGTCGAGCTGATCCCGAACAGGAGCACCGCCGCCGCGACCTGGACCGCGACCCGCAGCACCAGGCGCTGCCGGCTGGGCGGCTCGGCGGGCGTGTCCGCCAGCGGCGCGCTGGTCAGGACCTCGATCACGGTCGAGCGGCGCTTGGGGCGCGCCGGCGCGGCGGCTGGCGCCTGGGTGGGGAAGGGGATCACCTCCCCCGCCGGAGCCCCCGCTGCCGCGGCCTCGCCGCCAGCCTGCTCCTCCTCCACGGGCCCGCCGACCGCCGCCGCCAGCGCGATCCGCGCCAGGCTCCGCTCGACGAGGTCGTCGGGCGGCGCCTCGTCTCGCCAGGCGTCCATTTGGCCGCGCAGCGCCTCGGCTCCGCGAGCCATGGCGGCCAGCTCGGCGTCGGCCGCGATCGCGGCGGCCAGCTCCGGCGGGACGCCGTCGCGGACCAGCTCGCCTGCGTTCTCCTCCACCCAGTCGCGCGCGTTCACGTCGCTCATAGGTCGTCCTTCTGCGGCTCGAGCGCCTTGCCCAGCCGCTTCATGGCGTTGTGGATCCGGCTCTTGACGGTGCCGAGCGGGATCTCGAGGGCCTCGCTCACCTCCTCGTAGCTCAGCCCCTGGTAGTAGAAGAGCACCAGCGCCACGCGCCCCTTGGGCGGCAGCGCCTCGACCGCCGCGCGGACCGCGTCGGCGACCTCGGCGCGCTCGGCGGGGGCCGAGGGCGCCTCGCCCTCGCCCTGGAGCTGGCCGGCCAGGCTCTGCCCCTCGTCGTCCTCGCGGTCGAGGGGCACGTTCTGGCGATAGCTGCGCCAGCGGTAGGTGTTGCGCACCAGGTTGCCGGCGATCGTGTAGAGCCAGGGCCGGAAGCGCCGCCCGGCCTCGAAGCGACCCGCGTGGCGCAAGACCCGCAAGAACACCTCCTGGAACAGGTCCTCGGCGTCGTCCTTGCTGCTGAGCATGCGGACCAGGTAGCCGTAGAGGGGTCCGCGGTAGCGCTGCATCAGCGTCCGCAGCGCGCCCGAGTCGCCCTGGGCCAGGGCGGCCATCAGCGCCTCGTCGCTCTGCTCTCGGCCTGCGTCTTCGCGAGGGGTGACCACGACCTGGGTTATAGGCTCTGAGTCGGGAGACCGGGCCAAGAGAGTGGTTCGACCCCGTTCCAGCCTGCCAGCCCGGGCTCCCGATCTCCTGCATGTCGCCGACGGCGACGAGGCCCGCGCAGCGGGCCGTCGAAACAGAGTGCACGGGGGCTCCAGCGTCGACTGCACATGGGCCCCGACCCTTCGCCGCGCGGCTGGTTCAACCGGAGTCCGTGTGCCTCGGTAAACTCCTACGCCCCAAGCCCCTGGAGCCGAGTCATGGACGAAGCCGTGATCCGTCAACGCGTCGAAGCCGCCGGCCAGGCGCACGTGTTCGAGCGCTGGGACGACCTCGACGCCGCCCAGCGCGAGGCGCTCCTCGGCCAGCTCGCGGCCCTCGACTTCGACGCCCTCGCGCGCCGGATCGAGCTGATCCAGGCCAAGAGCGAGCCGCCCCCTCCCCCCGAGCCCCTCGACCCGAGCGAGCCGGACCCGGCGCAGCGGGCCGAGTGGGCCAAGCTCGGCGAGGAGGCCCTCGCCGCGGGCCGGGTCGCGGTGATCGTGGTCGCGGGCGGCCAAGGCACGCGCCTGGGCTGGAGCGGGCCCAAGGGCACCTATCCCGTCGGCCCCGTCAGCGACAAGAGCCTGTTCCAGCTCTTTGCCGAGCAGCTGCGCGCCCTCGGCCAGCGGGCGGGCCGCGAGATCCCGCTCTATGTGATGACCTCGCGCCTGAACCGCGACCAGACCGCGGACTTCTTCGCCGAGCACGGCGACTTCGGCCTCGCCGCGGGGCAGGTCCGCTACCTGGTCCAGGGCGATCTGCCCAACGTGGACCTCGCGGGGAAGCTCGTGTTCAGCGCGCCCGGCGAGCTGGCGACCAGCCCCAACGGCCACGGCGGCACCGTGCTGGCGCTCCACGAAGGCGGGGCGCTGGCCGCCATGCGCGAGGCCGGCCAGGACCTGCTCTTCTACTGGCAGGTCGACAACCCCCTCTGCCAGATCGCCGACCCGGTGTTCATTGGCGGCCACCTCGCGCTCGGCGCGCAGGCCTCGACCAAGGTCGTCGAGAAGACCGATCCGGGCGAGAAGGTCGGCCTGCTGGGGGTTCGCGACGGGAAGGTCACGGTCCTGGAATACTCGGAGATCACCCCCGAGCAGGCGGCCGAGCGCAACGACGCGGGCCAGCTCCGCTTCCGCGCCGGGAACATCGCGGTCCACCTCTTCGACCGCGAGTTCCTCGCCAGCCTGGTCGAGGGCGACTTCGCGCTCCCCTATCACCTGGCCCGCAAGAAGGTCGCGATCTTGGGGGCGGACGGGCAGCCCACCCAGCCCGAGGCCCCGAACGTGATCAAGTTCGAGACCTTCATTTTCGACCTCCTCCCCCTCGCCGCGACGCACCTGACCCTGCAGGTCGCGCGCGAGGAGGAGTTCGAGCCGCTCAAGAACGCCGAGGGGCCCTACTCGCCGGCGACGGTCAAGGGCGCCCTCGACGCCCGCGCCCGCCGCTGGCTGGAGCAGGCCGGCCACGCCCCGCCCGGCGGCGTCACCTGCGAGGTCTCCCCCCTCGTGGCCCTCGGCCCAGCCGACCTGAGCGAGCTGAGCTCCCTGCCCGAGCCGGGGGATCGCGGCTTGCACGTCGAGCTGCCTTGAAAGGGGGCGCGAGCCCCACTAAGATCGCTCAGCACGAGGATTTAGCGCGTTCTGCGCCCTCCTCGGCGACCCCGAGGCCACGGACGGCGAAGGATAGCTTCCCGAAGGACTGCTTCATGGCGCACGCTCACGAGCGCCGACGCACCACCACCCCTGGCTGGCGGAGGACCCCCCTCGCCCTGCTGCTCCTCCTCGCCTGCGCGCTCCCCGCCGCCGCCCAGGCCGAGCCCCTCCGCCCGCCCGTGCTGGTCGTCGAGGACCTGCTCGGCCCCGACTACCGCGCCGCCAAGCGCGCCCGCCGCGAGCTGGTCCAGATCGGCGCCCGCGCCGTCCCCGCGATCCTCGAGGCCCGCGCCAAGCCGGACCTGCCCTACCCGCGCCGCCAGACCCTCGACGCCGCCCTGCGCGAGATCCTCGACCTGCTCGCCACCACGATCGAGACCGGGATCTCCGCCCAGGCGGAGTCGTCCCCGGCGCAGGGCGCCCTCGGCGGCGCGAGCGGCACCCTCGACCCGGGCAAGGTGGCGGACGAGGTCGAGCCCCTCGCCGCCGACGCCCTCGGTGACCTGGGCTCGGTCTCGGGAGAGCTCCCGACCGAGGCCGCCGGCAAGCGCGCGCGCGGCCGGCGGGCCCGCGGCGCCGTGCTCTTCCTGGGGCCCGCCGCGACCGGGCCGCTCTTGACCGTCCCGCCCCTGCGCGACGCCGGCCTGACCAACGTGCTGCGCGGGCTGGCTGGCCGGATCTACCTCCGCGAGCGCGAGCTGGCGCTCGCCTGCCAGAGCGCCGCCGAGAAGGCCGCCTTCAGCGCCCGCTACGCCGGGATCAGCGACCTGGCCTCGCCCGTGATCGCGGCTGGGATCCGCGACGAGCAGGCGGGCGTGCGGGCGCTCTTCCAGGGGATCCGCGACGCGGCCCTCGAGCGCGCCCTGGCCGGCCTCGACGCCAAGCAGCCCGACGCGCGCCGCCGCGCCGAGGACGAGCTGCTGCGGCTGGGGGATATCTCGACCCTGAGCCTGCAGGCGATCGCCGCCGGGCGAGACGCCAAGCACCAGAGCGCGCACGCCCGCGCCAGCGCCGAGCGTCTGCTGCGCTGGATCCGCTACGGCCTCGACGCGGAGCTGGTGCGCAAGCTCGGCCACGACATGGCGGGCTACGACGAGCTGCCCTTCCGCGAGCGGCGCGCGCTCGTGTTCGAGATCGGCCGCCTGGGCGGCGCCGAGGCGATCCCCTGCCTGCGCGCGCTCCTGCGTGAGGAGCCTTCGCTGCAGGTCAAGCTGGCCGCCGCGGTCGGCTTGCTCCGCCAGCAGGATCCCCTCGGGGCCGAGTGGTTCGCGCGCCACGGCCAGGGCCTGCCGCGGCTGGGCCTGTCCAAGCGCGAGCTGGCCGCGATCCACATGGACATGGGCCTGCGCCACCTGGGCGAGGCGCGCTTCCAGCGGGCCGAGGCCGAGTTCAACAAGGTGCTCGCGGTCGAGCCGCGCAACGAGATCGCCTGGTACAACCTGGCCTGCACCTACAGCCGCTGGCAGAAGGTCGAGCGAGCGCTCGAGGCGCTGCGCAAGGCGATCGAGTGCGGCTTCGACGACACCAAGCACATGCGCAAGGACCCCGACCTCGACAACATTCGCGAGGATCCGCGCTTCAAGGCCATGATCGAGAAGATCGAGAAGGAGCGCGCGGCAGAGGACCCCGACGCCGAGCCCGAGGAGCGGCCGGAGTGACGACCTACGCGGACGCCCGCAGCGGCCAGGAGAACGACCTGGCCGAGGCCCTGAGCGGGCTGCAGGAGTCGAACAAGACCGGCACGCTCAAGCTCAGCCTGGGCGACGGGCGCGGGCGCCGGACCAAGTACGTCTACCTCAAGCGCGGCACGGTCGAGCTGCTCAAGGCGACTCGCTCGCGGACCCTGCTCGGCAAGGCGCTCTTCAAGCGGCACAAGCTGACGCAGGCCCAGCTCGAGGCCGCGCTCGAGCGCCAGCGCGCGGCGAGCAACTCGCTCCGCCTGGGCGAGATCCTGGTCGGAATGGGGATCGTCAAGGAGAGCGACGTCCACCAGGCGCTGGCCTACCAGATCGCCGAGGAGATCTTCGAGCTCTTCACCTACGACCGGATCGAGGGCGAGTTCGTCCGCGGCGAGCCGCCCCTGGACATCTTCGAGCGCGAGGACCTGCAGGCCCGCGTCTCGCTCTCGCCGATCCAACTGGCCAAGCAGGCGATCAAGCGCCAGAACGAGCTGAGCGAGATCCGGCGCACCCTGCCGAGCAAGCAAGACGTCTACGCGCCGACCCCGCGCGCCTACCGGCCGGAGAACGAGCAGAACCCGGCCGTGGTCGAGGTGCTCAACGCGCTCGACGGGCAGCGCAGCGTGACCGAGCTCCTCGACGCCGCCCGGGCGCCCGACCTCGTCGCGCTGCGCGTGCTGGCCAAGATGGTCCAGGAGGGCGACGCCCTGCCGCTCAGCGCGCAGGAGCTGCTCTCCCTCGGCCAGCTGCTCGAGGAGCGGGGTGAGTTCGAGCGGGCCCGCGACCGCTACCTGCGCGTCGAGGACCTCGGCTTCCCCGACTTCGAGCTGCCGCGCCGGATCGGCCAGATCGCCGAGGCCCTCGGCGACAAGGACGACGCCTGCCGGCGCTACACCGTCTACGCCGACCGCTGCGACCAGTCGGGCTACCCG